>DAIDKV010000076.1 GCA_027449865.1 Planctomycetales bacterium | reverse complement strand
GAAGAAATCGAGTGCCGTTCCGGGGACAGACTGTGAACTCATGGGAGACCTCGGCGCGAACGTGTAAGTTCTCATGGCACAAGAGCTTAGACGCCGAACGAGGTCTACTTATTCGATCCGGGCTGAATAATCCGGGCTAGTGGCTCGGCCTCGACGACCACCTCGACCGACTCGCCCGCAGGGATCTCCCGGGACGAGACCCTGGGTAGCGCGCACCCGCAACTCGAGCTGATCCGAGCGATGGCTGCGGCCCTGTCCGTGCGGTTGTGGACTAGATACCGTACGGGGACGCGATTTTTTCCGCCGTCCTTCAAAGCCTGCGAGTCGACCACAATAGTCTTGAACGAGGGAGAACCCTCGATCAATGCGCGTTCGATCGGTGAAGATCGATCACTTCCCCACCGTGTCAGCGTCGGGGCCGCGACGATCGCCGGGGCGATGGCGGACATAACCAGGATCCACGATCCTTGTCGCTGGCGGGGTCTTTCGAGAGTCGTCCTCCGACCCGTCCATGCCAGGAGCGCAAGTGACAAGAGACCGACGGCGATGCACGAGGCCGGCAACCACGATCGACTGCGGCGGTCGTCTCCGCCGGGCAGACACTCCTCCGAGGTCGCGATGTGGAGGGCGATTCCATCCCAGAGGTCCCAAAGCCTCCTCTCGGAGATCCACGTGGGAGGATTGGGGAAGTCGAGGATCTGAACGGATCCCCCGGCGGATCGGAGGACCACGATGAAGTGCCCGATCCCCGCAGTGCTCAAAGGGTCGAGGCGGACGATCGCAGGGCTCTTGAATTCGAGCGGCTTTCCCTGCTTCCAACGGACTGCACGCGAGGCCAAGCCGATCTTCGAGGCCACCTCCGAGAGCTTCAGGAGGGTGCGCGGTTGGCCGTCTGGAGGGAGAAGCGCGAAGATCCGGTCGTAAGAGTCGGGACGGCCAAGGTGGATGGCGACGCACGACAGGGCCAGGGGCCCGCAGACGTTGAGGTTGGACGCGGCCTCGTCAGGCGTCGGAACTCCTCCGGCATCACCCTCAGCCGGCCTGGGGGCTGCTGAGGACCGCCTGGGGACATCCGCCTGTGATGCTGCGGAACTCCTTCGTTCAAGCCCGAAACCTGAGAGCTCGCTGGTGGCGATGAGCGTGAGGTAGAGAACCCATATATTTCTCATGATCCCTCATCCCAAGGGTCCAAGTCGATGACCGCCCAGGGTCGGCACCCCGGGCGGCCGGATGGTCGCGTTCCCGTTCCGATCTGATCAGGGATCGAAGTAGTCGGTGTACGTCAGCGTTCCAGCAGCGCAGGCGCCGTCGGGGCCGACATATCCCGTGCAGTTGGGGAGCGAGTACATGATTTCGTTGCCGCAAGTGACCTTGGTCGACTTCGCATAGGTAAAGCCGTAAGTGGTCGTGACGAGCTTCGTGCCGGCGTCCGTGCAGACGTAGCCATGGCCGGCCACGCTCCGACAAGTGCCGGTTTTGCAGATGGTGTAGTTGCTCTGCTCGGTCCAGGTCCCTTTGGTACTGACGCCACCCAGCTTGTCCAGCGCGTCGGGCGAGACCCGAGACCACGCGGTAGCGAGCTCGCTCACGGTGGCGTCCTTCCAGGGCGAGCCACGGTTCGTCGCACCGAGGATGCCCGTCGCCATGGCCATCGTGCCGGCAAAGCAGGCCAGCCACGACATCAACAAAGTACGCCTCATCAATGTTGCTCCTTCGTCAAGGACTCCGGGAACCCCTGATCTTCAAGATCAGGGCGGCAGCTATGCCTACGACACCGAGGGCCAGACCGACCCACATGCCGCGGGAAGCCAGAGATGGTGGGGGAGACTGGATGTCCGGGACGTCCGAAAGGCCCGACTCGCTCGCCTGCTTGTCAGCCTCCTTGACCCTTCGATCGATGATCTTCTTCAGGTTCTCGCCCGGTCCCCGTCCGAAGACCGAGTATTTCCCCGTGTCGAGGTCGAATACGCCCGTCCCCTCGTCGATGTGGAGAGCGAATAGGTCATTCGGGGTCGGAGGGTTGATCCTGAGTTCCTCGAACTCGCAGTGCTCGTCGAATGTCTTGAGATTGTCGTCGCCATTGAAGATTTCGGAATGGACGATTTTGGGGTAGTGATACTCGACCTGCTTTCCGGCGGCGTCCTTGAAGGCGGTGACCCCCATCTCGACCGCCTCGGCGGCCCGCGTCCGGATCCACTTATTGCCATGCAATAGGAGTTCTTCGGTGTACTTTCGGAGCGCGAGGCCGCAGGACGTGTCCATCCACGCGGTGTTGCGCTGCTTCAGATCACCCGAAGCGAGTTGCCAGCGGATCACAGCGCACGGCGACCCGCCCACCGACTCGTCCTCGAGCCGCTCGCTCGACTGCCCGTCGCGGATCAGGTCGACCAGAGCCATCTGGGAAGCCAGGACCGAATCCCCAAGGTAGCTGGCGACGGGGTACGCGGATCCGGTGAAGAGGATCGCGTGGTTCTTCCCCCCGATCTCGGTCTTGGAGTCCCGGTAGGACTGCCCGGATGGGTCGTCCTCGATGGGAACCTTCAATTGCTTCCATCGGATCCGGCCGTCGAAGCCCATGACATCCTTCCGCGCCGGCCTGCCGGAATCACCCAGCTCTGAGACGCGGAGCAGGTAACGACCATCGGCCGCCTCGAACAGTTCGGTCAGGCTGCCGACCTTGTATTTCTGCTCGACCTTGGCTGGCGGCACATCCAGGTCTTTGGCAGCCCGGTTGATGAAGTAGGGGGTCGGCATTCGCTTTTGACGGAACGTGCAGGAGAGGGCGACGATGGGCTTGTGCCGAACGCGGAGGGTGGCGAGGATCTCATCGACCCCCGGCTGGGCTGCGTCGACACGGCCTCCAACCGCCGCCAACAGGCCCGAGAGAATCCCGATCTGCAAGAGCGTAACCATCATGAATCTCCTGGGGTTCGCCACCTGTCCGCGGTCGGGTGCTCAATCGAGCCCGGTGGCGGCCTCTCCCCCCGCCCGAGTACCCGCGGCCCTCCAGACGGATAATTGGACTGAGTTGAGCACGAATCTCACATGTCCGTCCATCGCGCAAGCATGCACGCCCCCGGGGTGGTAACTGCGTGCAGCGAACGAACCGGAGTACAATGGAGGATCGCCGCCGTTCCAACCCCCTTCGCAGTCCGGGACGGCACGGTTGGGCCCTGCGTTATGGTTGTAAGTGGTATATTTCATGCCGGGCAGGAGCCATGACGTGCCGACGATATTACTGTAGTGAGGCGGGGTGGCTCCCACGGAGCGACAGATCGCGATCAGCACATCGGCCGTGCTATAGAGCGCTCCCGGCTCGCTCCACCAGTAGCCGATGAATCGGTCGTAGGGCCCCTTCGCGATGTTTCCGATTGGCTTCTCGCTGAAGGCCATCGTGTTGGAGAGGCCGTCGAGGTAGCTCTCGGGGCCCAATGCACGCAACGCGACGAACGCACCATTGTGGCCCTCGATAGGCGCGAGGCTGAGGCCGGAGGGTGGCATTACAGTGCCAAGGTTGGCCCGGAAATTCGTCCCGGCCCCGTCCTGGGTCCAGCTGCCGGCAGACGGGTCGCTGGGACAGAGGAATGCGGCGACAACGACACGGGAAGCCGTCGAATTCGCCAGGTGGGGGTCGACCTTGACCATCCTCGGGATAACGTTCGCGGTGGTGACCGAGAAGTTGATCGAATCATAGAGGCCCCCTTGCTCGAGGCTGGGAAGGAGGGGGCAGTGGACCGAGAAGTCTCCCAGGCCCAGGATGCGACCGCTCGGGGTGCCGTCCGAGGTGGACAATCCCTCATACAGGAGTGGGTAAGTCCTCCAGGATGACTGGTAGGCGCTCATCGCGAGGCCCAGTTGGCGCAGGTTGTTCGCGCAGGCGACTCGGCGGGCCGCCTCGCGGGCCGACTGGACAGCTGGGAGCAGGAGCGCGATGAGCAGAGAGATGATCGAGACGGAGGCAATCAGCTCGATCAGCGTGAAACCCTGTCGCGACGCACGCTCTCCCCTTGAGTCACGGCGTCCCGAGAAAACTTGGCGTATTCTCATGGGTGACATAGATCTGGCCCTCGTAGGACGCAACCTCGAAGACGAAGACGGTGCTCCCAACGCGTTCGATGAGGTCGAAGTGGCCGGCCTGCTCGTCCAGGATGAGGCGGCCGGTGCGCCTCGAATCGTCCAGCGTCAGGTAGGATCCCGGCAGGCCATTGAGGTAGTTGGAACTGATGATGAAATAGAGCGGACCCTTGCCGCGCGACGCGGCCGAGAGACGGTCCTTCGTCTCGTAGTCCGGGAAGCCCTCCCTGCTGCCAATCCCCCAGAGTCGGCCGTCGATCGGCCCGTAGAAGAGCACGAAAGCGTCGTGCGATTTCCGGGGGTTTCGAGCGAACCAGTCGCGCAGTCTTCCGAGATCCTGGCCCCAGTCATAATTGCTGCCCAGGAAGGTGCGCCGAGCCCCGGCCATTCCGCCAACGAACGGATTGCCGTAGGAGAGGTAGTACGGCCTCGTCCGCGCCGCCTCCTCGACATTCCAGATTAGGCAGAGCGCCAGGGCCACCCGCGAGACTCGGGACCGCCAAATCGAACGGACCATCGCGCCCGAGGCGATGAAGAGAAAAGGAAGCGCCGGGAGGGTGTAGCGATAGGCCCAGTTCAGCCCGGTTTGAGAGCAGAGTAGCCCGAGGAGGATCAAGGGGGGTGCCATCAAAACGATCCCGAGGAGCGTGACCCGGTGGCCGGCCCAGACCCAGTGCAGCAGCGACCAGGCCAGGATGAGGATGGTCCCAGGCGGCAGCTTGTAGGCGAGTGTACGCAGGGGACTATACCAGCTTCCCCCGTAGACCAAGCGGCCGGAACTGATGTTGGCGAGCCTTGCCTCCTCATCGCGCTTCTGGGAATCGAACCCGCTCAGGTAGTCCTCGGGCACGATAACCGGGATGCGACCGACGGCCGTACCGGCGAAGCGATTTCCGCCGCTGACGCCCGGCGTGCCGGCCGATCGCGCCTCAGCCCCGCCCAAGAGCCGGCTCTCGAATCCGAAGGAATCGAGCCGACGCCCTATGCTTTTGTATAGATAACAGGCGTCCAAAGTCAGGACGCTCAGGCCGATGACGATCGCCGCGCGTCCCCACAGTTTCCCGCTCGGCAAAGTCGCCGGGGCTTCGCTGTCGGGAGGCTGCATCTTGGCGAAAGCCAAAGCAATAAGACAGGCTGGATACAGGGCCAGCAGGCTGAATTTCGAGGCCGTGGCGAGGCCCAGCCCTGTCCCCGCGAGGATGGTGTATGGCCAGGAGGGATCGCGAAGGAATCTCCAAAAGGCGTAGACTGCCAGACAGCCCATGGCGGCCGCACCCACGTCAAGAGTCGCGATGCTTGAATGAGCTATGATGTTGGGATCGGTCAGCCAAAGGAACGTGCAGATGCATGCGGAAGAGAGACCGAATGCTCGGGCCGCCCAAAGGAAGATAATCCCGCCACAGAGGAGCGAGAGTGCAAGGACAATCCCCCGGGCCGAAAGCAAGAGTTCTTGATAATTCGCGAGGTTGAGAACGACAAAGTCAACGGCGAAGAGCCATTCGCTCCGGACACCCTCCGCAACGAGCGCCCTCCGGTAATTGAGCAAAGGGTCGCTCAGCCAGACTGGGAGACTGACCAAGCAGCGGACCAGAGGAGGATTCTCGTGGTAAAGCGAGAAATCGCCGGTTTCCCAGTGGCTCACTCCGGCAGGGACATGTGCGAACTCGTCGACCGTAGCCGAGTTGGCCGCCGCAATCTCGATGCATGCGGCGGCGAACAGCGAGACTGCCAGGCAGAGGGCGGCGAATAGGATCAGCCTGGATCCACGTCCGTCATTTAACATGGATCTTCGCCCTCGTCGTGAAGGCAAGGCGGCGGCCCGAGTATCCTTCCAGCCGGACGGAAAGGGAACCGTGGAAATCGGGATCCTCGGACGGATCAAAAGCGACGTCGAGCGTCGCGATAACGCCCGGCTCCAGACTTGCAACCGTAGGTGTCACGCGTACGCAGGGGCAGCTCGACTCCACGCGGTCGATGGTCAGGGGCTCGGGGCACCGCAGTTCTAATCTCGCGTTTAATATCCGGCCGACCTCGGTGTCCCCAAGGGCGATCGTACTGGGAGCCTCAACAATAGAGGATTGGGCTCGGGTAGAGCAAGCCGCGGGCGATGGATCACACCCTGTGAGCCCCAATAGGAGGATTGCGATGAAGTATCGAGACGAAGTACGATCTAGGAAGGGAGATGACAAACAAACAAGCAAATCGATCGTCGAGCAGACGGGCAACGAAAGGAGATTTCGTATCCGGCGCCCCCCCCCCATGATTTGTTGCTTGTACGCGCGGTTTGATGCGACACAAGTAAGCCCTGCCGACGTCAGGCATGGCACTGCCCCTGAATAGGTGCCTGTGGAACGCCGCTCGGAGGTTCGGTCAGGAAAGGACGTTCATGAGAGGAGACTAATCGGGCGATCGACCATTTGCAAGGGACTCGATGAAAATTCGTTGGTTTTCTCTTTCTCGTAGACAGACGCCCGACGGGCTCTGCGAATTTGAAGAAAATTGCTTGGCTCATTGAGGGATACCGGAGTGGCGGTCCTGCCAGACCTGCCGCAAATCCTTGAGGGACAAAGGGTTGCCACTCCGAGGTCGGCATGCTGCTCTTGAGACCCAAGTGCTGAAACTGCATGGTGTTGCGTCGATTTTGCCGGGCCACGACCCCGGAATGGATCATGAGCCATTCACTTATGGCTTCGCACGTGGAGAAACGCGATGAGAATCAGGACTGGGAATCGCCCGGCCTGCGTCCGTCTCGTTCGCGGAGATTGGTCGTCGGATCTGGGGTCGATGTCGATCGCGATTCCGGATAGAGTTTGTCGCCTCCGACGGGATATCGAGGTTCACCGAGAGGCAAGAATGCGTTGCTACGTTCGCTTCCTGGTCGCCTCGATGGGCGCGTGCCTGCCGGCCCCCTTGGGGTCGCTGGCGATCGCGAGCGAGCCCGCCGATCGCGAGGCCTTCCCGCGGGTCGTTCGGCCGTTCCTCGCGAAGCACTGCGCGGGCTGCCACGCGGCCGGCAAGTCGAAGGGCGGGCTGAACCTTGACGCCCTCGGCGACGAGGAGACCTTCCGGACCCGCCGCAAGGCCTGGTCTCGGGTGCATGAGTATATCGAGGGCGGCCTGATGCCGCCCGAGGACAGCCCCCAGCCTGAGAAGTCGGAGGCGGATCGCGTCGCGCTTCTCATCAAAAAGGCGCTCGACCGAGACGATTGCGCTCGCCCGCCCGATCCGGGCCGGGTGACCATCCGGCGCCTCAACCGGGTCGAGTACAACAACACGATTCGCGATCTCTTCGGGATCGACGATCGTCCGGCCGACGAGTTCCCCTCGGACGATGTGGGATACGGGTTCGACAATGTGGGCGATGTGCTGGCCTTGCCGCCGCTCTTGATGGAGCGTTACCTGGCGGCGGCCGAGCGGGTCGCCGAGCGGGTCATCGTGGCGGACCTGATACCGGGCCAGCCGAGGCCCGAGTCGCACCGCCGCATTCTTTTCCGCGAGCCAGCCTCGGCGGGCGAGTATCCCGAGGCCGCTCGCGCCATTCTGGAGCGGTTCGCGAGCCGAGCGTACCGCCGCCCCGTCACGCCGCCCGAACTCGACCGCCTTCTCGCCGTCGTTCAGGTCGCTCTGGCCGACGGAGAGAACTTCGAGCGGGCGATTCAACTGGCCGTCCAGGCGGTTCTGGTCTCGCCCAACTTCCTCTTCCGCGTGGAGCTCGATTCCCGTCCACGCAATCATCCGGAAGCCGGCAAGGGCGCGACGCGAGGCGTCGAGCCTATCGGGGGATACGAGGTCGCCTCGCGACTCTCCTACTTCCTCTGGAGCAGCATGCCCGACGACGAGCTACTCCGCCTGGCCGGGCAGGGGAAGCTCCGATCTCCGGAGGTTCTCGCCGCCCAGGCAAGACGGATGATCGACGACCCCCGCGGCCGGGCACTCGTCGATAACTTCGGCGGCCAGTGGCTTCAGATCCGGAACTTGCGGTCGATCAGTCCCGACCGTGAACGCTATCCCGCCTTCGACGAGCCGCTCCGCGAGGCGATGTTCCGAGAGACCGAGCTGTTTCTGGCCGAGGTTTTCCGGGAGGATCGCAGTCTCCTCGACCTGATCGATGCCGACTTTACGTATCTGAACGAGCGTCTCGCCCGGCATTACGGCATTCCCGGCGTGGTTGGGCCCGAGTTTCGCCGCGTCCGCCTGGCTGGCACCGCCCGGGGCGGGCTGCTCACCCAGGCGAGCATCCTCACGGTCACCTCCAACCCCAATCGAACCTCGCCCGTCAAGCGAGGCCGATGGGTGCTCGAACAACTCCTCGGCGCACCGCCGCCGCCCCCACCCCCGGATGTCAAGCCGCTCCGGGATGACCGGGTCGTCCAGACAGCGATGACCGTCCGAAAGCGGCTGGAGCAGCATCGGGCGCAGCCGAGCTGCGCCGTCTGCCACAACCGCCTCGATCCCCTGGGATTCGGCCTGGAGAATTTTGACGGCGTCGGAGCCTGGCGCGAGAAGGACGCCGGACAGCCAGTCGATTCGTCCGGAACTCTCCCCTCGGGCCAGTCGTTCCGCGGTCCGACCGAGCTGAAGTCCATCCTCAAGGGCCGTCCGCGCGAGTTCGCCCGTTGCCTGACCGAGAAAATGCTGACCTACGCCCTCGGTCGCGGTCTGGAAGAATCCGATCACTGCGCCGTCGATCGGATCGTCAAGGATCTGGAGGCCAACGGCTATCGCTCGGGAATGCTCCTTCGGGGTATCGTGACCAGTGAGCCGTTCCTGAAACGGCGATACTGAACGTGGACGCGAACACCGGACAGGGACGCTGACAGGAGAACGAGTCGTGAACAAGCGGTCGGTGGAACTCACGCGTCGTACCGTTTTGCGCGGGATGGGGGCGGCGATTGCGCTCCCCTGGCTCGAAGCGATGGGGCCGACCGTGAGAGAGGCCGCGGGGGCGCCGACCGGCTCCGAAATCCCGCGCCGGATCGCGTTCCTGTACGTACCGAACGGCGTCCACATGCCCGACTGGACGCCCGCGGAAGCAGGCGCCCACTTCCGTCTCCCGCCGACCCTCTCCGCCCTGGAGCCGTTCCGCCAGGATCTCCTCGTCCTGAGCGGATTGCAGCAGCAGAACGCCTCGCCGATGGGCGACGAGGGAGGCGATCACGCCCGGTCTCTTGCCTGCTTTCTCACCGGCGCCCACCCGCTGAAGACCGACGGGGCCAACATCCGGGCCGGGGTCTCGATCGACCAGGTCGCGGCCAACCAGATCGGCCACCGGACCCGGCTCCCCTCGCTGGAACTGGGAATCGACCCCTCGGCGCAGGCCGGGTCGTGCGACTCGGGTTATAGCTGTGCCTATTCTTCGAACATCTCCTGGAAGTCGGAAAACCTGCCGATGGCCAAGGAGATCGACCCTGGCCTGCTCTTCGACCGCCTGTTCGGCAGCCGGACCCGCGACGCCTCGCCAGCCCTCCGGGCCCGCCGCGAACGCCGGCAGCGGAGTGTTCTCGATTTCGTTCGCGAGGACGCGAAGCAGCTCCACGCACAGCTCGGCTCGAACGATCGTCACAAGATCGACGAGTATCTGGGAGCCGTCCGCGAGATCGAGCGCAGGATCGAGCAGGCCCGCGCCTTCGATACCGGCGACCAACGCCCCGAGCCAGGGATCGCCCGGCCCGGCGGCGTTCCGGCCGATCTTCGCGAACATATCCGCCTGATGCTCGACCTCCTCGCGCTCGCCTTCCAGGCCGACGTGACCCGGATCGGCACCTTCATGTTCGCCAACGAGGCGAGTAACCGGGCCTATCCGTTCCTGGGCGTCCCCGACGGCCACCACGACCTCTCCCACCACGGCAATGACCCCAAAAAACACGAAAAGATCCGGGCCATCAACCGGTTCCACATCGAGCAGTTCGCCTACCTCCTCAACCGGCTCAAGGCCATGAAGGAGGGAGACTCGACCGTGCTCGAACACTCCATGATCGTCTACGGAAGCGGAATCAGCGACGGCGATCGCCACAATCACGACGACCTCCCTATCCTCCTTGCCGGGCGAGGCGGCGGCTCCATCGCCACCGGCCGCCATCTTCAATATGAATCCACTCCCCTAAATAATCTCTACCTCTCCATGCTCGACCGGATGGGAGTTCGGGTCGATCGCCACGGCGACAGCACGGGCCGGCTGCCGGCGCTCGGCCCCGTCTGAACTCGATCCGAATCACCCTCGGTCCCCGCCAGACCGCACGGAATCGCCTGGTCTCGTGCGGACCCTCGTCCCCTCGACGACCCAGATCCGCCCACGTTTCTGCACAACTTCCTTCGTTCTTTCCAGCGAGCGATCGTCAACGAAATTCTACGGAGTCGCCCTTGCCAAGCAGAGCCGGATGGCTATAATTGAGTAGGTCAATGCGTGCGAGAGTCGTTCGGGGCGTGCGAACGATGCCCCCCCTACTATCAGGGTGTTTGTGAAGATTCGGGGCCATGGCCTCGTCACGGGAGATCCGGCGATCCTTCCTCGAAGGGTCTTGCCTCGGATCTCGTTCTGGTGGCGTTCTGTTCGTTCCCTGCGTGGGAACGGATGTGGTCGATTGCGCCCGCGTTTTTCGAGGAGATGAGCTTTTGAAAAAGACCATGAGAAATCTGGTTGTGGTTGCCATGGCTGTGGGGTCGGCGGCCCTCGTCGGCTGCAACGGTGATAGCGACGCCACGAGCAGCGAGACGAACCTGGCCAAGGTGGCTCCGCCAAAGGGGGCCGACCAGGCGCCGAAGGAAGTGAAGTACCAGTCGCAATCCCGTGGGCATAGTGCTCCGTCGGTCCTGCCCGGCTCGGCTCCGAAGGCCCCTTGAACTCTACCCGCCCTCTCATTGCGGCGGCGCTCTGGCGCCGACGCAGGCCATCATCTTACCGACTTCTTCTTTTCGACGGCCTGGGGAACTCTCCATGAACGCCACGATGAACCCGCGCGCCTCGCGGGGCTTCACCTTGATCGAGCTCCTGGTCGTGATCGCGATCATCGCGGTCCTGATCGCGCTTCTCTTGCCGGCCGTTCAGGCGGCTCGCGAAGCCGCCCGACGTGCCCAGTGCACCAATAATCTGAAGCAGATTGGCCTCGCCATGCACAACTACCACACGGCGAACAACTCGTTCCCGATGGGCGGGGCCAATAGCACCAACCTGAAGGCTCAGCCACAGTACGGCTGGGGTGCCTGGAGCGCCCAGGCCATGATGATGAGCTACATCGAACAGGGAACTGTATACAACTCGCTGAATTTCATGCTGACCTCGGTGGACGTCGGCAACGGCGAGGGTCTTGTCCAGTCGACCGCGACCGGTTCCAGGGTCAATTCGTTCCTCTGCCCCTCGGATACCCTGTACACGGGGACTCAATACTCCAACGGCATCAATTATCAGTCGCCAGGGTCGAACTATTTTGCCTCGGTCGGCTCCTCGCTCAATCAGGATGGCCCGAGTAACTACCAGAATGTCAACTTCGGCAACTCGCCGCCGAATGGTGTCTTCCAGTACGATGGGCCTTCGATCGGCGTTCAGGACATCACGGATGGAACCTCGAACACGATCGCATTCGGCGAGTGGCTGGTCGGCAACAATCAGGCGATCTACAAGGTTCAGCGGACCATTGTCCGGGTCGGTCAGTCCTTCCCCGCGGGGGCCACGCCGGGCCCCGGCACGGGTTCGATCTACCTCAACATGCCGGCTGGCGGTGGAACGCTGAACGCCTGGCTCAGCGGCACCTGTGCGGCGCAGGGGTTCTCCCTGGTCTCCTCCGGGAGTTACCTCGGATGGAAGGGTGATCGCTGGTGCTACGGCCTCTTCTCGCACACGCTTGGCAACATCCTGGTCGGACCGAATGCTCCGTATCCGGCCTGCGATATCAACCTCGGCGGTGGCGATACGGACGACTCGTTCGGCTTCTTCGGCATGAGCAGCCATCATCCCGGCGGTGCGAACGTGCTGCTGGCCGATGGCTCGGTCCACTTCCTCAAGAACTCGGTGAACCAGTTGACCGTCTGGGCTCTCGGCTCGCGCAACCAGGGCGAGGTGATCAGCTCCGGCAGCTACTGATCCATCCGGTTCCACGATACGGATCTTCCAGCGGTGGCGGGACTTCCCCAGGGGCGGTCCGCCACCGTTTTTTTTCAATGACCCGCAAGAGAGCTAGAAGGAGGGCAGTTCACGATAGCGCCGTTCCAGGTCGGCCAGGAGGATGGGACGCTTCGTCTTGGATCGGGCCTTTCGCATGACCTTGCGGCGCTTCATCGCCTCACGTTGGCATGG
>DAIDKV010000075.1 GCA_027449865.1 Planctomycetales bacterium | reverse complement strand
TGGCAGGGTCGACCTTGGGGACGTCGGACGACGGGACCGGCGACGAGAAACCGACTGACAACGATCGGAGCGAGCCTCGACAGATCTCAGTGCCGGCCCTTCAGAATGTCAGTCGGTTTCCCCTCCGCGGAAATCGGCGTTCAAGATAGATCACCCGCGGATCCGAAGAGCTGACCGAGTATTCCAGCAAGATCGGAGAATCGGCGCCGATCCCGAAGTCGGCGACCTCGATCACCCTCTCGGGGACGAGTTGGTGCAATGCGCCACATTGGGAATAGAACCCCGCCCCGTCGCCGGCCAGGATCTGTGCGACCGTGTGGAATGGCGGGGGATGGAGGTAGATGCGGCGGAACCGGCGAGGCCGGTCATCAGGGATAAGAGGGCGGTTGTTCTGCTCCCAAGCTCGAGCGGAATCGCGCGGCCACCTGCCGGTATCCAGCAACTCCAGCAGCAAATCGGGGATGTGCAAGCCCTGGATTTCCATCAGACTCCCCGACGGCTAGAAGAGTAAATCAGGACAGAACGAATCAATAGGAACGCAGCAAACGCTCGACCTCGGCGACGACGGACAGCCTATCGCGTGAGCGGAACTCGTGCAGACATCTTCCGTGGAAGTCGCCGTCCTGAACGTAGACGGCGAACTCGCCCGATTCGGCGTCGCCGTACCAGCCGACGTCGAGGAGGAGCCCGGCCCTCGGGTGTTTGAGCTGGAGTAGATCCTCGCGGAGCCAGGCCGCCTCGATCGATCGAGGCGATGCGTCGGCCTCACGGAGATCGTTGTACTCGACCAACCAACCCGCGGGGATGCGGAGCGGTTGCAGAGGCGGTAACTCCTCAATCATGGTCGTCCAGGCCCAAAGACCGATATCCCTGTTCTCCGCCAGACGGCGCAACCCAACAAATCAGCTGTCCGGCCCGAAGGCACGCGCAAAGGCTCCGAACGTCTCGCCCGAGGCCGAGGCGTCCAGGACGGAGAAAACGGCGCGCTCGAACCTCCTGGACCAGGCCCCGTGCCGAAGGTGGTCCGCGAAGGCGGATGCGACGGCGCGGGGATCATTGCGGAAGACACCGCAACCCCACGCGCCCAGGACCAACTGCTTGTACCCCTGAGATGCCGCCAACGCCAGGACATATTCGCTGCGGCGATGGAGCACCTCGGGGATGCTCGCCATCTCCGTGGGCCGTTTCTCGGCGATGGCCCCGGCGTTCGGAGCCGCGCTCGTGATGAAGGTCACCCGCTGCGGCTCGTCCAGTAGCCTGCCTTCATCGTCACGGATGACCGGGCAATCCGGCGACAGGACCATCGCATCGCTATACAGCAGAGACGGAGACGCTCGGTGTCGCTCGTAGAATGCCCAGGCCCGGATCAACGAGGCGTGAAGGGCCGAACTGCGAGCCAGAGACTCTTCCTGGGCATGGCTCCCGTTGAGAAAACCTCCGCCGGGATTCTTGGCCGAGGCGAAGTTCAGGGCCGCGACCGGCCCCCGGCCGCCGGACCAGACGCGGGCGATCCCGCAGAGGGTCGTTTCATTGACCACCTCGAAGGCGACCGGAGTCGGCTCAGCGGGACGACTCAGGATCTCCTGGCGGAGACGCTCCAGTTCCTCCGGTGTGTAGAGCCGTGTGGCGTCCAGGCACGTCCGGACGGCATCGGCGATGTCGACATGACGGCCCGTGGAGGAGCGATAGGAGCCCCGCTCGACGATCTCCATCGTTTGCCTGGCCAGTTCTGCCCGCGTCGAACGTTTCACGAGAGCAACCTCCAACACGACAGGATACCGCGCCGCTCGTCGATCGTCCGGCGGAGTCCGGGGCCCTTGTCCTCGTCAGATATGGGAAGGCTCCTCCTCGTCGGAATCCGGGGCTCGACGCCCGATTCCCAGCGCCACGATGATGAGCGCCGAGACGATCATCGAGGCGGCCAGGTACCAGATCCCGTATCGATATTGCTTCGTCACCTGCTTGACCACGCCGAGAACCGTCGGGCCGACCATCCCGCCGAGGTTGCCGAACGAGTTGATCAGCCCGATCGACGCCGCCGCCGCCGACTCTGTCATCAAGAGGCTCGGCAGCGCCCAGAACGCCGGCAAGTATGCCTTCGTCCCGACCATCGCCAGCGTGAAGAGAGACATGGTCAGCCAGAGCGTCCCCTTGCTCTCAGGGATCATCATCAGCACCAGGGCCCCCAGGATGATCGGCCCCGCCGCATGCCATCTTCGCTCGTGGTTCCGGTCGGAACTCCACCCGACCAGAAGCTGGCTCACCAGCGACCCGATCGGCGGGATGATGATCAGGTAGGCCACCTGCTTCACGTCGAGCGAGTACCAGTCGCGGACGATCGAGGCCATGTACATCTCGACCCCGTAATTGCCGGTCACCACGAAGAAATACGCGGCGGCGAGAGCCAGAACCTTGGGATGAGTCAGGCCCTGAAGGATCGTCATGTGTCCGTCGGGCGACTCCCTGGGCAGGGGCGTCCCATCGGCGATCGCGGCGGCGTGCTGGGCGGCGGCGCGCCGGGCGGCGGCCGCCCGCTGCTCGGCCTTCTCGCGGGCGAGCGTCGACTCCAGCGCCTCACGCTCCTCGTCGGTCAGCCACTTCGCCTGCGAGGGCCGGTCGGTCAGGTAGATCAGCGTCAGCACCCCCAGCACCATCGCCGGAATCCCCCAGAAGATGAACGCCCATTGCCAGCCGACCATCCCCAGCAGCTTCGGATTTCCGTTCTGGCCGATCGCCATGATCGCCTGCGAGATCGGCGGACTCACCACCTGCGCGATCGGCGTCCCGATGAAGAACCAGGCCAGTGCCTTGGTCCGATCCCGGCGCGGGAACCAGTGCGTCAGGTAGACGATCACCCCTGGATAAAATCCCGCCTCGGCCAGCCCCAGCAGGAACCGGACCGAGAAGAATTGCAGGACCAGATCGCTCCCCGGGCTCCGAAGCGATTCCGCGGCCGAGCCCGCCCACTCCGAGGTGCTGCCAAGGCCCCATTTCGCAATCGGGTCCAGCCCCGACGCCAGGAATTGGACCCCCCACGTCGCCATCGGCGTGATCACCGGAATCCGGTAGTGGACGAACGCCGTCATCCCCGCCACGATCCCCCACGAGATCATGATCCGGCAGATCCATTTTCGCGCACTCCAGCGCTCGACGAGGAGTGTCCCGGGGATCTCCAGAACGAGGTATCCGATGAAGAAGACACCCATGCCGAAGCCAAAGGCCGCCTCGGTAAAGCCCAGAGGCGCCAGGTCTCGTTGCATGTCGAGCTTGGCGAAGCCAACGTTGACCCGGTCGACATATGCGATCACGTAGCTGAGAAACAGCAAGGGAAGCAGCCGGATATACGCCTTGGCACGCGCACGGTCCAGGGGGCCGGCGGTTGGGGGAGAGATCGACATGTGGCGGGCTCGCTCGCTCGATGGAGAGTCGTCGGGTCACGTCGGAATCCGAGGGTAACGCGCCGGAAGGCCGATCGCAAACCTCCGGCGGCCCATCGGTTGGGGATGGTTATGGAGCCCGAATCCTGGTCCAATTCGTAAAGCCGGGTGCGCGGAGGCGTCTCCGCGAAGTTCCTCTGGCGATCGCCGATCCGTTGATAGTCTTCCGCCCATGCGAATCCGCGACTCCATCCCAAAGCTCCTCCGCGCGGCGATCGTGGCATTTGCCGGAGCGTTCGCGATCGGGGCGATGATCATCTCGGTCACCTACCAGCCCGAGAGCGCCCCGAAGGCCGCCAGCCCTCCGATTGGCGACACCGGCCCGCGCGGCTCCTCAGACCTCCGCGAGAACGGCCACTGGCGGCGGGCGGATGGACCGGGGATCGATCGCCCCCCGACGGTCCCGGCCGACTCGGCGAAGATCGCTGACGACGAGGAGGTCCTCGGCGTGATCGTCGACGGCCATCCGCGCGCTTATCGGCTCCTGCCGTTCCACAAGAACTCGGCGCACATCGTCAACGATGTCGTCGGCGATCGGCCGGTCTCGGTCACCTATTGCGACCTCACCGACTGCGTCCGGGCCTATTCCGGTCCGCCCGGCGCCGGGCCGCTCGATATTCGCCAGGGCGGCCTCCAGTACGGCCGGATGATCGTGCGGGTCGGCGACGCTTACTACTGGCACCGCGACAACCAGCCCCACAACCCCGAAAATCATCCCCCGCCGTTCCCCTATCCCAACTACCCGGTCGAGCGCCGAAAGTGGGGCGAATGGCGGCGGCTTCACCCCGAGACCGACATCTATCTCGGCCCACCCCCGGCCCGACCCTGAGGCGAACGACCTCCAGAATCGCGACGGGAACCGGGCCGATCCCGATCACCCACGCCGACGCCCCCGCAAGACCCGCCGACACGTTCGGGATTCCGCGCGAAGGCCGCGCCGCTTCGACCCCTCGGAAAGTAGCATCGCCTGCCGGGTTCTGGTCCAATTAACCTCTCGACATGACCAATCGTCGTCCCCCCATCTCCGAGAAACGGACCCATCCCCATGCCGGCTCCGATCCCCGGTCCGCATCGATTCCGCCCGGCGACGATCGCCCTGACCGCGGCCCTCGCCATCGTCGCGGCACTGGTCGCGGCCTCGTTCTGGTCTGACGACGCGAGGAACGTCGGCGCCGGGACGCCCTCGAGCGAGGTCTGGTGGCGGGTCGAGGGGCCAGGCATCCTCCGGCCCGAGACGATTCCCGCCGACCGGGCGACGATCGGCGATGACGAGGAAATCCTCGGCGTGATCGTCGACGGCCAGCCCCGCGCCTATCGCCTGAGTGCCTTTCTGGATCCATCGGCGCACATCGTCAACGACGTGATCGGCGACCGTCCGATCACGGTCGCCTATTGCAACCTCTCGGACTGCGCCCGGGCTTACGCCGGTCCACCCGGCGGCGCGCCGCTCGATATCGCACAGGGGGGCCTCAAGGACGGCCAGATGATCGTCCGGGCGGCCGGCGGCTACTTCTGGCACCGGGACGGCCGACCCTTCGAGCCAGCCCCCAGCGCCGGCGCCGGACCCGCGTTTCCCTATCCCGATTACCCGGTGGAGCGGCGAAAATGGGGCGACTGGCGGCGCGAGCACCCGACGACCGACCTCTACGAAACCCCAACGCGCTCGTCGTCTGATTTCGGGAAAGAAACGGTGGAAACGCGCCGTCCATCCTGATACATTTCCTTACGCCTCATCGAGTCGCACATTTCTGGTGCGCTATGTCCTTTGAATCGCTCATGTCTTCAGGGAGAAAATGATGAAAATGATGAGATGGATGCTGATGGGCCCAGCGGCGGCGACCGTCGCGATCTCGCTCTGGGGCTGCACCGATGACCGCCCGGCGGCCGAGGCGTCGCGGGCCGAGGCCAAGGTGACGGGCACGGTGAAGATTCACGGCAAGCCCATGGCTTCCGGCGAGATCACCTTCAATCCCGCCAACTACCAGCGCGAAGCCGAGCCGCGGAAGGCGGCGATCAAGAACGGGTCGTATGAGATCACCACCCTGGTCGGCCAGAACTCGGTGCTGGTCTCCGGCCCCGAGATCGCCCGGGAGCCGGAGCTCGGTTACGCCGCGCAGTCGATCGACGTGAGCGCCTCGGGCAGCACGTTGAACATCGAACTGCCACCCGCGCAGCAGCCCGCTCCGACGACCACCACCGAGCCCACAGCCACAGCTACAGACACGACCAAACCGACGACCGAGCCCACGACCAAACCCAAATCCGAACAACCGTGAAAACCGACCCCTCGTCTGGGAGCCGGCATTCGGCTCCCAGACGAGGCTGGCGATCTTCGAGCGACTTCAATAAGTGTCGGACGAGACCGTCTCGCCGCCGGCACGCGAGCCAAGCGCCCACCAGGTGATCACACTCACGCTCGCCTTGACGAACCGAACCGAGCCGTCGCACATCAGCAGGTTGACCCCGCCGGGATGGCGGCTGCTGGCCGTCGCCGCCGCGCCGTCGTTGACCCAGGAGTTGTTCGAATCATCACAGCTCCACGAGTTTGGTGGCATCAGGTGATTGTATAGCCCGGTCTCGGGGTGGCCGTCGAACCAGAGCTGCCCCTGCGAGATCGCTCCATTGGTCGCCAGAACGGCCCTCGGACCGCTTGCCGGCGACGCCTGGCAAAGCTGGTAATATTGCTGCGGGACCGCGTCGAGCCAGACCGTCTGCCCGTTGATCGTTCCCTTCCCCGCGTTGATCGGTGCCGAGGAGATCGCCGAGGTCGGCATGAGCGGGTCGAACTGGTCGCTGTACGAGCCGATCCCCTTCACCTTCTCGCTGAAGCACCCGGTGTTGCTCAGCCCGTCGGTAATCGCCGCGAAATCGATCGGCGTGCAATTATTCACCGAGAAGAAGCAGCCGTTGCAGGCGCCGTGGCGGTGGTTATCAAAAAAGGCCTCGGGAGCATTGCCGGCGTTCCCGCAGTAGCTTTGATGCCCCTCGATGTTGGTCAGCCGGTCGATGTCCGACGGGCAATTCAACACGTTGAGCTTCGACCGGAAGATGGTCGTGTTGGGGGGATTGCCCGGCCAGGCCGCGCCCCCTGTGTTCGCGAAGTTGATCGAGTTGTACAGGTTTCCCTGCTCCATGAAGGGCAGGAGCATCACCGAGGCCGACCAGTCGTTCCAGCCGGTCCCGAAGTGACCCGCCGGCAGCGAATTGATCGCGCCGTGGTAGTTGTGCACCGACAGTCCGATCTGCTTCAGGTTGTTCGTACACTGAGACCGCCGGGCCGCCTCGCGCGCGGCCTGCACGGCCGGTAGCAACAGCGCAATCAACACCGCGATAATCGCGATAACCACCAGCAGCTCGATCAACGTGAAGCCCGGACGACCCGAATCCAGCGCGCGGCGCGCAGTTCCCTGACGATGTGTGCTGCACACATCCATTGACATGACTCCGAAATTGAGAAGAGAAATCGGACCAAGAAAGGGAGGGCGGCTTACCGAATTCGAGACTGTAATCGATGGTAAACTACCCGATTAACGGATATCATTATCCGTCCCGTAAAGCAACGGGTCAGTGGGGGATTCTGGCAGGATCAGGGCGATCGACCCGGATCCAGTGGTCGGTCATGATCATTCCGCGGGCGACATCCCGGCGCGGCATGTGGCAATCGACGCACCCGGAGCGGTTGGCGAGGGGGCAGGGGTGGACCTTCCGGCGGTCGTGGCAGGAGAGGCAGGCGGCCTCGTAGGCGGCCCGGTCGGACGAGGTTCGGGCATGGGGATCGTGGCAGCTCGTGCAGGCCATCGCGCCACCGCTCCCCCTGAAGCAGGCCGACTGCATCAGGCCAACGGGCTGATAACGAACAATGACGGGGTTAGCTGTGCTAAGAGCATTCGATGTCAGCATCTCGGGCAAGCGATGACACGTCCCACAAAGCCGAAGCTCTTCGTCGGCCGGGGTTCCGTTCAGGCCGAAGGGAAGGTGCAGCGACTCCGGGGCGTCGCCGCGGCGGGCGGCCTCCACATGCGCCCGTGCCGGCCCGTGGCACCGCTCGCAGGTGACATCGGGGATCATTGTGGCGGGGTCGAGCTGGTCGGGACCGCGGTCGGAGATCGCGGTCGCGTGGCAGCCGAAACACTTCAAGGTATCGTCGGCCGAGTGAATCCGGCCGGCCGGCGTGTTCCCGCTCGCGTGGCCGGCGAGCGACTGCCCGGGGGTCAGGCCAAATCCGTCGGTGTGCCCGAAGTAGGTCAGCCGGTGCTCCCGGATTGTCGGATGCCTCGGGTCGTGATTCACCATCGTGACGAGCGTGGTGGCGTGCCGGCCTGAGCCCAGGGCGTAATCGATCGCGAACCGCTCGGCCTGGATGCCGCCGGGAGTCTGGGCGGTGGACCGCTCGGTCCAGAGGCGGCTGTCGCGGATCTGAAACTTCCAGGAGACGCCCGGCTGCTCGGGATCGGGCGTCGTCCGGCCGTCCCAACCTCGACGCAAGGCCACCTGGACGGCTCGCCGAAGCGTTTTCGAATGCCCAGAGCCCGAGTGCGCCGCGGATTCGCCAGGATGGCAATCGCGGCACGAGGCATCGCCGATGTAATCGGCCCGGGCGACCGGGCGACCCGTCGCGGGCTCCCGGACGCCGGACGACGAATCCGTGCGCAGCAGCATCCCAAGCGCGACGGCGAGCAGGACGACCATGGCCGTCCCCAGACCGGCGGCCACCCCGAATCGGCCGGGAGGATTCGGATCGGCCAAGTTCTCTCTCCCTGGGTGGAGGCCCGCGATCGAGCAGGGACCGGCGACCGCCGGCGACCTCCCCGCGCCTTGATGCTCATTATGACACCCGCCCCGCCGACCGGCCAACGTCGGACCCGTCGTTCCCGCTCAAGAACAGTGAGGGCAACCACCGCCGAGGGCCTCCGCCGCCTCGGAGATCGGCCACCGCCCTACGGACGGGACCACTGCATCAAAGCCTTGCGACGGAGCGACTTGCGGCCGGTCTTGCCGGGTCGGTGCCGGTTGCGTGCGCGAGGCGATTCGGGTACAATGACGGCTTCATGATTCGGGCTGAGGGCCGGCGCGACGCCGGGGCCAGCCATCGAGGCGCGGCGCCCTTGCCGAACCTGTCGCCAGAGTGAAGGATCGACCGATCGTGAGCACCGCCGTCCTGCCCGCCGACCACCTGCCGCCCCAGCCGCTCGACATCGAGGAGGAGCTGAAGGAAAGCTACCTCAATTACGCGATGTCGGTCATCATCAGCCGGGCTCTGCCGGATGTCCGCGACGGATTGAAGCCATCGCAGCGGCGGATCCTGGTGGCGATGCGCGACCTCGGCCTCTCGCCCGGCGGCTCGACCAGCAAGTGCGCCGGGCCGGTCGCCGAGACGATGAAGCGGTATCACCCGCACGGCGACGCCTCGATCTATCCGACCCTCGTCCGAATGGCTCAGTGGTGGAACATGCGGCACCTGCTCATCACCGGGCAGGGAAACTTCGGGAGCATCCACGGCCTGCCGGCCGCCGCCTTCCGATACACCGAGTGCAAGCTCAGCCCCGTCGGCGCTGAGATGCTCGAGGACCTGACTCTCGACACCGTCGACTTCCAGCCGAACTACGACGGCAAATACGAGGAACCCCGGGTTCTCCCGGCCAAGTTCCCCAACCTCCTGGTCAACGGTTCGGGCGGAATCGCTGTCGGCATGGCCACCTCGATCCCGCCGCACAACCTCGGCGAGGTCTGCAACGGCCTGATCGCCTACATCGACAATCCGGCGATCGACCTCGACGAGCTGATGGAGCACATCCCCGCTCCGGATTTTCCCACCGGCGCCACCATCTGCGGCCGGATGGGGATCAAGGAAGCCTACAGGAGCGGCCGGGGCCGCATCATCGTTCGGGCCAGGTACGAAATCGAGGAACTCAAGGACGGCCGGGCCCACATCACCTTCACCGAGATCCCCTATCAGCTCACCAAGGAAGTCCTCCTCAAGAAGCTCGCCGAGCTGGTCAACAGCGGACGGATCACCGGCGTCTCGAACATCGACGACTTCTCCGACCGCAAGGATCCCGTCCGGATCGTCGTGACGGTGAAGAAGGGCGAGGATCCGAACGTCGTCGTCAACCAGCTCTTCGAATACTCGCCGCTCCAGGACACCTTCAGCGTCATCATGCTGGCCCTGGTCGACGGCCGGCCCCGCACCCTCCCACTCAAGGAATTGCTCCGCCTCTTCGTCGAGCACCGGGTCAACGTGATCCGACGCCGGACGCAGTATCAGCTTCGCAAGGCCAAGGAACGGGCACACGTCGTCGAGGGGTTGCTGATCGCGCTGCACCACATCGACGAGGTGATCCGCGTGATCCGGACCTCGGCCAATCCCCCCGAGGCACGCACCCGCCTGATGATGATGCCGGTCTCGGCCGAGATCCTCCGCCGGGCCCTCGACGATCCCGAGGCCAAGGCATCGACCGGCCTCACCCGCAACCAGGCCGATGCGATCCTCTCGATGCAGCTCCAGCGGCTCACCGGCCTGGAGGCCGACAAGCTGGCGCAGGAATACGTCGGGCTCAAGGGCGACATCGCCGGGTACGAGCAGATCCTCGCCGATGAGGGGCTCATCCTCGACATCATCCGCGCCGACCTCCGCGAAATGAAAAGCAAGTACGCCGACGGCCGCCGCAGCACCATCTCCGACGAGGAACTTGGCGACTTCGACAAGGAAGCGCTGATCCGCGAGGAGTACATGGTCGTCACGGTCACGCACGACGGCTACATCAAGCGGCTCCCGCCCAGCACCTATCGCGCCCAGGGCCGGGGCGGACGCGGGATCACCGCGACGAACACCAAGGAAGGCGACTTCCTCGAACACATGTTCGTCGCCTCGACGCACGACTACATCCTGTATTTCACCAACATGGGCAAGGTCTACTGGCTAAAGGTCTACGACCTGCCCCAGGCCTCGCGGACCTCGGGCGGGCGGGCGATCGTCAACCTGCTCCAGCTTGGCGAGGGCGAGCGGGTGACGGGGATGGTCCCGGTTCGCGAGTTCCGCGACGACGAATGCCTCTTCATGGTGACGCGGCGGGGGACGGTCAAGAAGACCGATCTGACGGCGTTCCGACGCCCGCTCGGCCGCGGGATCATCGCGCTGGGGCTGGAGGAAAACGACGAGCTGATCGGCGTGGCCCGGGTGACGGGCGGCTCGCACGTGATCCTCAGCACCCGGGACGGCATGGCGATCCGGTTCGACGAGGCGAAGGTCCGGTCGATGGGCCGCCCAGCCTACGGCGTCAAGGGGATCGACCTGGTCGATAGCGACGAGGTCATCGGAATGATCGTCGCCGAGGGCGTGGAGGACGAGGCCAGCATCTTGACCGTCTGCGCCCGAGGATACGGCAAGCGAACGCCGCTCTCGGAGTACCGGGCTCAAAACCGCGGCGGCAAGGGGCTGATCGACATCCAGACCTCCGACCGGAACGGACCCGTGGTCGCGGTCGCGAAGGTGGTCGAGTCGGACGAGGTGATGCTCACGACCAACTCGGGGATGGTGATCCGAACGAAGGTCGAGTCGATCCGAACAGTCGGCCGGAACACCCAGGGCGTCCGGCTGATCCGGGTCGAGGAAGGGGACACCGTCAGCAGCCTGGCGAAACTTCCCCACGAGGAGATCGCCGAGACCGAGGTCGATGTCGAGATCCAGGCCGAGGTCGACGGCAACGCCCTTGAGGCCGACGCCAACGGCGACGGCGCGATCCACCGGCCGCACATCCTCGACGACGGCGTCGCCGAGGCCGAGGCCAGCGACCACATCGACGACGAGGAAGAGCAAGAGCCGCAGGATCCCGAGTCCTGAGAGTTCATCAGGGGCCGGCCAGTGGAGCCGGCGACCGGGCGGTGGTATCCTCGGTCGGTCGATGAGCGTTCGATCGTCCTGCCGAGGAGCCCCCGCGATGTCGAGCCTGGAACCCCGTCCGAATCGGAGCCGGTCCCGTCCGGCGTGGATCGCGATGCTGGCCGCTCTCGTCGCCGGCGCCGGAATGGCGCCGACGGCCCCACGCTCTCTGTTCGACGGCAAAACCCTCGACGGCTGGAAGAAGGCCGATTTCATCCGAGGCGCCACGGTGAAGGTCGAGGACGGCCGGATCGTCCTGGGCGCCGGCGAGCCCATCACCGGAATCACCACGACCCGCACCGACTTCCCCCGGACCAATTACGAACTGACCTACGAGGCCATGCGGCTGGAAGGCGAGGACTTCTTCGCCGCCGCCACCTTCCCAGTTGGCAAGTCGTGCATCACGCTGGTCAACGGCGGATGGCACGGATTCGTCACCGGCCTGTCGAGCCTCAACGGCATGGACGCCTCCGAAAACGAAACGACAACCACGTTCCCCTACGAAAACAAGAAGTGGTATCGCTTCCGCGTCCGCGTGACCGACGCCGCCATCCGATGCTGGATCGACGACAAGGAAATCATCGCCGTCGAGCACGCCGAGAAGCACGTCGGCACCCGGGTCGAAACCCGGCCCTGCGAGCCCCTCGGATTCGCCGCCTGGCGATCCGCCGGCGCCCTCCGCTCGATCACCGTCCGGCCGCTCACCCCCGCCGAAATCGCCGCGACCAACAAGGATCTCGATCGATAGTTTATTTGTAATTTGTTATCCGTTCCGCTTTTCCCCTCCTGCAATTGTGAACGAGAAGACAAATGAGGCCAGGGCTGGTCGTGTGCGCGGTTTTGATGGTGTTGCCGGCGGTCGCGGCCCGAGGGGCCGCGGACGACCTGTCGACCTTCACAAAAATCCCCTTCCCACCCGACGCGGCGCGGCCGATGGAGATCTCGGTCGGGATGATCCTGGTGGACTTCGCCCGGATCAATGCCCGAGAGGAATCTTTCGATATCTCTGGATACCTGAGCCTGAGCTGGAAAGTGCCCTCGCTGGCGGGCAAGGGGCGCCGGCGGATGCTTCGCGATGACCTCTGGGCGCCCAATATCGACTTCGTCAACGCGCTCGAGCCTGTCCGGTTGCAAAACGAGGTCGCCTTCCACGTCGAGAACGACGGGACGGTCGAGGAACGCATCCGGTTCTCCGGCAAGTTCGCGACGCTGCTGGACCTCCGCCGATTCCCGTTCGACGAGCAGCACCTGGATGTCCTGATCGAGCCGTTCGAACGATCCGTCGACGAGGTCGTCTTCCGGGTCGAGCCGAAGCGGGTCGGCCGATACGAAACGGCGTTCCTCTCCGACTGGGACATCCTGGGCGTCCGTGCCCGGGTAGCGACCAACCGGCAAACAACGCTCGACGAGACCCGATCGCGGTTCATCCTCACGATCGACGTTGGGCGCAGAAGCACTTTCTACCTCTGGCGGGTGCTGACCCCTCTGATCCTGCTGGTGGTCGCCTCGTGGGGGATCTACTGGGTCGACCCGGCGCAGATCCAGCCGCAAATCAGTACCGCGGTCGCGATCCTGATCTCGGTCGTCGTCTTCAACATGACGATCGACTTCGCCCTGCCCAAGGTCGCTTACCTGACCTTTATCGACTTTCATGCACTTATGTCATATGCATTCATGTTAGCTTCGATTGAAATGGTTTTCCGGATCCACCATCGGCTGAACACCAGGGGGATCGAGGTGGCGCGTCGGGTGCAGCGTCGGGCGCGGGTGCTATTCCCGGTGGCGTATGTGCTGGCGTTCACGATCGAGGCGACGTTCTTCCTGGTGATCGCCGGGCACAACCAGGCGGCCGAGCCGGTGGCGCTCCCGCCGGCGGTACAGACGATCGCTACGGGAGCAGAACATGGATTATACCAATCGGCTCGGTAGCCTGAGTTTCCAACTGATGGCGAAAGGACTCGTCGATCTACACCGGCTGATCGCGGCCGGCAAGGACGACTCTCCCGAAGCCGAGTCCGTCCGCGACACCCTGGATGCGCCCTGGTTCGTGCTGAACTCGGCCGAGAAGGAACGAGCCCTATGGCTCTCGGAAGACCTCTACTCGATCAGCGATCCGTCGTCGATCGGCCAGCGTGAGATGAGCGCGGAGGACCAAAAACAACTCGATGAGGCCCTGGAAGCCATTCGAATCGGGGAGTGGGACCGAGCGCTGGCGCTCCTGCGGCGATGCCAGGATTGTCTCTCGCCCGCCCTGCTGAGCAACCTCCGGGGAAGGGCCTGGTCGGAAGCCGGCCATCCCGAGGTCGCGGCGGTATTCCAGAACCACGCGTCCGGGAGCCATCCTTCGAGCAGTTCGTGAGGCCCGGCTTGCGATCAGGTCGACCGATCTCACGGGATCGCAGACGCCGCCCGCGTCCCCGTAGGATCGTCCGCCTCAATCCCCAGCACCGCCGCGGCCTCGGCGCGGAGGCGGGCGATCTCGTCGTCGGGAGGCAACACACGGTCGGCGCGGTCGAAGGCGTCACGAGCCGGGCCCGGTTCGCCGATCCGATGTCGGGCCATCGCCAGAAAATAACCGTAGTGGAGCAGCTCGCCCCGGTTCAGGCCAGCGGCGCGATCCAGGGCGTCGACGGCCGCGTCGGCGTCGCCATCGCGATAGCTGGCCGCCCCCAGCGCCGCCCAGGCCGCCCACGACCCCGGCGCACGCTCCAGTAACCCTCGGGCAATCGCGATCGCCGAGGACGCGTCGCGCAGGTCCTCGACCGGGCACGACGTCAGATACCAGGCCAGCAGGTACGGCGCAACCGGATCATCGCCCGAATCGACCGACCCTCGCAGCGCCTCGATCGCCCGGACCGCGGCGGCTCGCATCGCCCGGTCGCGGGCCCCGGGAGAGAGCATCACATCTCGACCCGCCAGCCGGACCGCCCGCATCAGGACGTGCGCCCGGGCGGTCGGCGACGGCTCGGCGTCCGCGGCCCCTTCGAGCTGCCGCCGAGCCTCCGACAACTCCCCCCGCGCCGCCAGCAATGCCGACAGCCGGGCGCGGTCGGTCGCGATCGCTTGATCGAGCGAGCCGGAGGATATCGAACCGCGAAGATCGAGCGCCCGACGGATTGCCGCTTCCGCATCGGCCGGACGCGCGATCAGCATCAATAGCGTCCCCTGCCGCTCCAGCGCCTCGATCAAGGGGCGTCGCAAGGACGAGGCAGACGACCCGGAGCGATCGCCACCCTGCAACTCCTCCAGCAGCGCGACCGATCGGGCGGCGAACGGCTCGGCCTCGGCGGGTCGTCCGTCGTCGTCGAGCAGCCCGGCCAGGCCCAGCAGGGCACGCGCCAACTCTTCTCGATAGGCCGGGACATCCGGCGAGTCGGCCGCGAGCCGGTCTCGGAGTTCGATCGATCGCCGGATCAGCCGCTCGGCCTCGCGACGACCGCCAGGCCGCTCCGCCGCCAGGGCAGCCAGTTGGGCCGTCGCCGAGGCCAGCTCGCGTCGGTAGAGCGGCATCTCGGGCTCGTCGCGGAGGATCGCCTCGTAGAGCCGGACGGCCTCCGATAACGCTCGCTCGGCATCCTCCGCTCGCCCGGCCGTCGACAGCAAGATGCCGAGGTTCCCGTGGACGCCCGCCTGCATCTTCCGGCCGATCGGACCGCCGATCTGAGCGGCCAGCTCGATCGTCCGCCGATAGGCGGCCTCGGCCTCAACATCGCGGCCCGAGAGTTTCAACAACGTCCCCAGCCGGTGCCAGGCCGCGGCGCGGTGGGGGGCATCGAGGGCAGGGGATTCGGCGTAGCGCCGCGTCCGATCGACGGCCTCGGCCAGGACCGGTTTGGCCTCGTCGATCCGGCCCGACTCGACCAGCAGTTGCCCGAGCCCGCCACCGGCCTTGCCAAGAGCTTCGAGGGCGCCGTCGGCTTCGGGGATCGGTGCCAGCGCCGCGATCGCCTGGCGATAGGCAGCGGCGGCCTCGTCGGAACGGCCCAGCGTCCGCTGGATCTCGCCGACCCGGAGTGCCGCGATCCCAGCCCCGGCGCGGGTTGCAAGGTCGGCACCCGGCTCGGCGGCGAACCTTTGATAATAGGCCAGAGCCTCCAGCAAAAACTCTCGCTGCACCGGCTGCAACGCCGGCCGACGCCCGAGCCATTCCTCAGCGACTCGCGTATACATTCGATCAACGGTCTGGCGTGAGTAGGCGTCGGCGGCGCGGGCGCGGGCCTCCTCGCGGAGGGCGAAGGCGCAGGCGATGGCCATTGCGGCGGCCGAGGCGCTCAGCACCGGTACGGCGACCGCCAGGGCCGCGGCATGCCGACGCGCCCATCGGGCGGATCGCTCCATCGGCCCGGGGCGCCGGGCGAGGATCGGGCGGTCGTCGAGGAATCTTTGCAGGTCGTCGGCCATTGCCTGGGCCGATTCGTAACGCCCCGAAGGCTCCTTCGCCATCGCCTTCAGGATGATCGTCTCCAGGTCGCGTGGGAGGTCGCGCCGGTGGACGCGCGGCGGCCTGGGCTCGTCGTGGAGTATGCGGCGGATCAGCTCGGCACGCTCGGTTCCCTCGAAGACCGGGCGGAGCGTCGCCAGTTCGTAGAGAGTCGCGCCGAGCGAATAGACATCGGAGCGCCGTTCGACGCTCGCGTGGTCGGCCGACGCCTGCTCGGGGCTCATGTAGCGGAGTGTCCCGAGCAGGTCGCCGGACGCCGTCAGACTCGAATCCGAGTTCTGGAACCGGGCCAGGCCGAAGTCGGTGATCCAGAGGTGGCCCCTTGCGTCGGCCATCAGGTTCGACGGTTTGACGTCGCGGTGTAAAACGCCTTGCTGATGTGCGTGTTCGAGCGCCTCGGCGGCCTGGCAGGCCAGGCGGGCGGCCTCGCGGAAGTCGGAGGTCTCGCCGGGCCGGTCGACCTCGGTGCTCGCGGTCGGGTCGCCGGCGGCCCGACGACGGCGGGCGATGATCCACTGCGCGAGGGTCGGTCCCTCGATGAGCTGCATCGCGTAGTAATGCACGCCCTCCCGGCATCCGACCGAGTAGACCGGGACGATGTGCGGGTGGGCGAGCTGCGAGGCGGCCTGGGCCTCGACGCGAAAGCGGGCGATCTGGCGGGGGTCGAACACCGCGGCGATCGGCAAGACCTTCAACGCCACGCGACGGCCGAGCGGATTCTCGATCGCCTCGTAAACAACCCCCATTCCCCCGCGTCCCACCTCGCGCACGACCTCGAAATCACCGATCCGAAGGGGGCCGGGGCCTGGAGGGTCGAGAGGGTCGATGGCCATCGGTCGGGGCGTCGCCGGCGCGGCCGAGATCGACTCAGCGGCGGCCTCGACGAGGTGCAGGCCGCGAAGGCAGGCGCGAAGGCGTTCGGCGATCGTCGGATGTCGGGCGACCCATTCCTCGGGGTCGATCGGCTCGCCGGCCTCAAGCGCGGCGAGGTAGGCGTCGAGTGCGGCGGCCAGCTCGTCGTCGGCGATCGATTCGAGAGTCATGGCCGCGCGTCCTCCATCAGGCCGCTGAGCCGCTCCAGGGCGCGGGTCCAGAGCATCCGGACGGCACCCGGGGATCGGCCCATCCGCGCGCCGACCTCCTCGAACGGGAGCCGTTCGAGGTTTCGGAGGATGATGACCTCTCGATAATCCGCCGGGAGCGCGGCGAGGGCATCGGCGAGCAAAACGGCCTGCTCGCGTCTCGAAGCCGCGGCGCTGGGGGACGAGGCGGTCACGGCGAGCGCCTGCTGCACCCGGGCCCCCGAGCGTTCGAGGGCCGCCTCGAGCGACTCCTGACGTCGATAATCACGCAGGCCGGCCTTCTGCCGGCGCGCCTGATCGGCGAGGTTCCGCACCAGGATTCGACGGAGCCAGGCGACGACCTCGCGCTCGCTCGACCCGGCGAATTTGGGGAAGTCGCGATGGGCTTCGAGGAAGGTCTCCTGCACGAGGTCCGAGGGATCCAGGCGGAGCCGGAGAGTGGTTCCGATCAGGGTGCGCGCGAGCAACCGGGCGTAATTGCGGTACTGCGCCAGCAGGGCGCCGAAGGCGTCGGCATCACCGGCGCGCGCCCTTTCGACCAGTTCTTCCACCGTCCGGCTCGGCTCGGCCATCGATCGGAGCTCCTCCATCCGGAATAGGCGAGGGCACCTCAATGATTGTCACGCGCCGGGCGGCCAGAATGTAAGTCGGCCTCGTCGGCCAATCCGGCAAGATGATCACGATCGCTCAAGTCAGCGTCTCATCGTGCCGATTCAAAGGCGTAAAGGTTCCTCGGGCCCGTGCCGGGGGGGCGATGGAGTTCGCCCGAACGTTGAACCGCCCCCCGCGGGGCTAATAACTCCTACCCAAAGGCGGACCCCTCCGCCCGGCGGTAGGGGTCTATTTGTTGCGCGGACGCGAGGGACGGTCGCATGACGAAACCCGGCGGAATCGGACGACAGATCCGCCCCTGGCCAATCGCGGTTGCACTGCTGGCATGGGGAATGGGGCGCGGCGCGGCCGGTCTCGCCCGGGCCCAGCAAACCCCCACGCCGACACCCCGGACAGCACGCGAGGCCGAGCTGGAGGAACGGCTCCGTCGGCTGGAAGAGCGGCTCCAGGCGATGCCCGACCCCGATCAGGTCCGCCGGCTGCAATCGAGGGTGCGCGACCTCTCCGATCAGGTCGACCAGCTCCAGGGGCAGCTTCGCAAGGTCGATTCGGCCGCGAACCCGACCTCGCCGCCTGACTTCAACGGAATGGTGGTCGGCCCAGGCGGATCGTCGAGGACCGGAGCCTCGATCGCCGCCGAGGCGGCCAGCGCGTCGGACGACGAGGTCTCCTCGGAGATCGGCTTCGGCGGCACCGCCTCGGGATTCGGGCCGGCGGCCGAACCGCCGTCTCCGCGGTTCGACATGCCCTATTCCTCACCCGCCCGGGCCGCCAAATCCCTGTATGGCCCCGGATTCCAGATCCGCTCGCCCGACGATGAATTCGACATCCAGTTCCACGACCTCACCCAGCTCGACGGCCGGTTCTACGGCATCCCCAACCAGAAGCCAACCTCCGACACCTTCGACATCGCTCGACAGTGGCTCGTCTACAATGGGCACCTGACACGGCCCTATGAGTATTATGTTTCCTTCGTCGACGCCCTGGGTTCCTTCAGCGCCCTCGATATCTTCCTGAACGTGAACTACGATCGGCGGCTTCAGTTCCGGTTCGGCCGGTTCAAGACTCCGTATGCCTACGAGTTCTACGCCCAGCCGACCGAGGCCCTCGCCAATGGCGAGTGGTCGCTGTTCTTCAACAACTTCGGGATCAACCGAGAGCTGGGCACGATGCTCTGGGGCGAGTCGGTGGCCGGTCGAATCGACTACGCCGCGGGACTCTTCAACAGCGTGCCCAACGGCCAGATCGACCTGAGCAACGACAAGAGCGTCATCGCCTTCCTCAACTTCGCGCCGTTCCGGCCCTCGGCCGGTTCACCTCTGGAGAATTTCAACGTCGGCGGATCGCTGGTCGCCGGCTCGCAGAACTATGCTCCGGTGCCCAATGTCCTCCGAACCATTGTGCCGACGGCGGGAAGCAACGTGGTCGGCGTGCCGTTTTTGGCGTTCAACGACAACGTGGTCGCCGACGGACCCCGCAACCTCTGGTCGCTGCACACCGCCTATTTTTATCGGAGCCTGATGATCCTCGGCGAGTGGGAGAGCGGATTCGAGGATTATGCCCTGGTGAACCACAAGGCGTCCCGTGTGCACCTGCCGATCGAAAGCTTCTACGTGCAGACCTCGTATTTTCTTACCGGCGAGACCATGGCCAGTCGAGGACGCGTCAAGCCGCTCCGGCCGTTTGATCTCCGCCGCGGCCGGCTCGGCCCGGGTGCCTGGGAGACCGTTTTTCGGTACGCCGACCTGAGCCTCGGCCGAGAGGTCTTCACCGCCGGTCTGGCCGATCCCAACAACTGGACCAATCGACTCTACGCGACCGACCTCGGCATCAATTGGTACTGGAACCAGTACATCCGCGTTCTCTTCGACTGGCAACACGCCGGGTTCGGCACGCCCGTGTATTATCGCCCCGGCCGCTTCGCCAGTGCGAGCGATCTGTTCCTGATCCGGTTCCAGGTCTGGTTCTGATCGGCGGCGGCTCGCCCCTTACCGGACCGAATCGGAATGGTCAAGATCGGCGACGGCCATCGGCCGGGCGTCGAGGCGGAAGAGGTGGTACTCGCGATCGAACCGCGTCGATGGCCCGCGCTCCAGAAGCTCCAACCGGCCGAGGCGGTCCAGGTCGGGCCGGTCGCGCTCGCGCGCGATCAGGTAGACCGGCGCCTCGGATTTCGGTCGGAGCACCCGAAGCGCCGGTGGGCACGATCGACCCTCGGCCGGCGTCTCGTCGCCCGGACGTCGCCCACGTACCACCGTCGCCGGACGTCGGAGGTAGAACAATCGGACCCCCAGGTCATGCGGAACAGCGCCGAAGGGACTCTCATACGGATTGCGATCGAAATCGTCGTAGACAAGCGCCACCGGCGTGCCGGGCGGAAGCCGACGGCCAGCCGCCTCATAAAACGCCCCCTCGCGGCCACGCCAGTCGAGCCGGGGCGCGACGAGAGAGAAGCCCATCCCGTAGAGAATCGCAAGCGCCGCGAACCCGACCGCGGCGACCCGTTTCAATCGTTCCGGCGACCGCCCTCGCTGCACGAGCTTCCGCGAAAGCCGGGCCAACCCGAGCGCCGCCCAGATCGACCACGGAACCTGCGCGGCGATCGCATAGTGGGCGTTCTTGATCGTCGCCATCGAGAGCAAGACCAGAGGCGCCGCCGACCACGCCCAGAGCAGCCGGTCGCCAGCGATCACCGAGGCCGGCACCCTCCCGCCCGCAAGCCGTCCAAGAACGCCCCGTCGCAACGAGTGCCAGGCCCCAACGACCGCGATCGGCGCCCAGGGCATCGCCTGGGCAAACACCCCCGGGACATACTCCCACCAGGGCTCACCGATGAAGGCCGACGGCCTCTCGGCCAGCCGATCGGCGACGTGCAGGATCCAGAGCGCCAGCGCGCCGGTTCCATGGCGAGCGATCATCGCGATCGGCCAGGCCAGGGCGATCGCCGCGGAAACGATCCAGCCGGCCGGAAACATCAGGGAACGGAACGCCCGCCCATCGCGACGCCAGACGATCGCCGAGGCAATCGCCCCGACCGTCAACACCGGGCCAAACCCAATCCCCTTGACCATCGACATCGTCCCCAGCAGGACGAAGAACACCCATCGCCAGCGTCGACGGGCGGGAGCCGCCTCGCTTTCCTCGCCGACCATCCGGTCGAAGGCAACAACGGTCCAGGTGACCAGCGCGGCCAGCAAGATGTCGGCCTCGGCAAGCCGTCCCCGGAGCGCCGACCACGCCGTGGTCGCCTGAACGGCACCGGCGATCAGGCCAAGCCCAGGTCCGTAATATCGCGTCGCCAAGGTCGAGACGCCCAGGACCATCAGCGTCGCGGCGATCGCCGAGGGGAGCCGCGCCACGGTCTCGTCGACGCCACCTAGAGCCCGCCCGATCGCAACAACCAACCACCAGGGCAGGGGGGGCTTCTCCAGCCAGGGCCGGCCGCCGATCGTCGGATACGACCAGTCGCCCGAGTGAAGCATCTCGCGAGCACCCTGAGCCACGAAAGCCTCGTGGTAGCTGAGCCGCTCCCAGGTTCCAAGCCCCGGCAGCCAGACCGCCGCCGAGATCGCCAGCAAACACGCCACCCGGATCGGGCCGGTCATCCGCATCGACCCCCAGGTCTTTTTCTCGCTCAGACTCGCGGAATCCTTTGTCCGTCGCGGCTCCATCCGTGGGCCTCGCGGGATCGGGGAGAGAAAGGTCGAACCGATTCGCCCGGGGATGATGGGGCCATCGTCGCCGACTGTCAATCCTTTTGTTCTCTGAGAGCCGGCGCGGGCGATCAGGTCACCGCGGGCGGCCCCAGTCTCGCTCCTGCCTCCCGCGGCCCTCGACGCTTCGCGGAAGAATCCAGACCCTCCCAGCCGATCCGACCCGGCCCCGCCTTCTCGCTCCGGCCGACCACCCCGTCAACCGCGAGAATCCCCGCGATCCGGCCACCTCGGGATCCACCGCGAACGGGGGAAAACCTGTCGATAACCCGTCGAGGAACCGTCCACGACCCAGGCGCCGTCCACAGAGCCCGGCCTGATCCCAGGCGTTCCTTCCACTTCTCGCGCCGAACGTCCCGGCGCCCCGCACGCGGTTATCCACAACTTTTCCCCCGGTGGACAAGCGACATTGTGCCCGCCGAAAGTCTTTGGTATCATCACACTCCAAGAACGCCGTCCGGGTTATCCACGGCGGATCGCCAGACTCCGACGACTACGGCGATTTTCTCCCCCCTCTCTTTCTGAAAGCCAGGGGAGCAACCCGAATCCCAAACGGAGCCGATGAGTGAGGGCTTTGTGCAACCGTGAGTCACTGCTCACGGCGTTCGGGCTGGTCAGCGGGGTGGTCCCGGCGCGGAGCCCCAAGCCGATCCTGCAGAACGTCAAGCTGATCGCCGACGCCGATGAAGGCTCGGTGCTGATGGGGACCGATATGGAAGTCGGGATCCGACACCGGGTCCTCGGCATGAAGGTGGACCGCCCCGGCGCGGTCATCCTGCCGACCACCCAGGTCGGATCGATCCTCCGAACCAGCACCGACGTCGAACTCGCCGTTGAGGCCGAGGAGGATCGTCTCGTCATCCGGGGCGTTCACTCGGAATTCAGCCTCCCGGTCGAGGACGCCACCCTCTTCCCCGAGGTTCCCGACTTCGGCGCGACCGCGTACCACGTCGTCGCCGCGGCCGACCTCAAGCGGCTGATCCGCCGGACCATCTTCGCCACCGACGTCGAGAGCACCCGATACGCCCTCGGCGGCGTTCTCGTCGAGTTGACCGCCGACTCGATCGCGATGGTCGGCACCGACGGCCGGCGCCTCGCCCGGATGTGGGCCCCGGCCGAAGCCGAGAACGAGCCGCCCCCCGTCACCGGGTCGCCGGTCATCCCGGTCAAGGCCCTCAAGCTGATCGAGCGCCATCTCGACAACGACGACCCACCGGTGCACCTGACCGTCCAGGCCGGCTCCGCCGTCCTGATGCGCACCGAGACCGCCGTGATTTACAGCCGTCTCGTCGAGGGCCGCTTCCCTCGATACCAGGACGTCTTTCCGGCGAACGTCGAGGTCAAGATCCCCCTCGAAGCCGGCCCGCTCCGCGCGGCCGTCGAACAGGCGTCGATCGTCACCAGCCAGGATAGCCGGGGCGTCGACTTCCGATTCGGCGCCGGAATGCTCAAGCTCACCAGCCAGTCGGCCGACGTGGGGAACTCGAACGTCGAACTGCCCATCCCCTACGAGGGGAAGCCCGTCGAGATCACCTTCGACCCAAGATACCTGGTCGACGCGCTGAAGACCCTGGAAGATACCGCCACGCTGACCGCCGAACTGATCGATGCCCGCAACGCGGCCGTCTTCAAGACCGAGGATCATTATACCTACGTTGTGATGCCGCTGACCCGCGAGCGCGGTTGAGCGGTTGATCGGAATCGACGCGGCTAGAAAATCGGGGCGAACGGCCCGCGCCCCCCTGCCAAATCGGGCCGAGTCTGCTAGAATGGGAGAAGAGACGGTCCACGTCGAGGACGAGGAATCCGATGGGCCAACCGCTCCACTGAGGGGCGTTTCGAGCCTGTGCCCTCCGGCCGGCATGGCGAGGGCCTGGCACCACCCGCTCACGAGAACGAATCAGGAAGTGCTGGGCCGGGTTGCCCCCGCATGGTGGCCCGTCCTGAGCGATCGCCGGGGCCGTCGCGACCGACGGCCGATCCTGCCCGCCCACCGGGCGTTGCCAGCGAACCGAGGGAGCCGTCCCGAAGGCCATCCTCCTCCACGCCCCAGGCGACTGATTCGCCGGGGCCCATCGCGTCGAGGGAGCATGCCGACTCCGAACCGTCGAGGCCCCAGGGCGCTGTCGGAGGTCCTGGGCGATCTGTTCGCCGCCCGGGGCTACGGCCGGTATCTGGCGCATCAGGAACTCCAGGAGGCCTGGGATGCCGCGGTCGGCGAGTCGGCCCGTCGACAGACCCGGCTGGGCGAGGTTCGCCGCGGTGTCTTGAATGTCGACGTCGCCCACCCGGCCCTGCTGGAGGAACTGGCCGCCTTTCGCAAACCCGAGCTGCTGGCGGCCCTCCGAACCGGAGCGCCGGGAACCACGATCCACGATATCCGGTTCCGGATCGGCCGCACCGAGCCAGGGCCGGATGGAACAAGTGAGGCCCCGGAAGCGGGTCCGCCGGCGCCGGCCACGCGGGCTCGTCGCGGTCGTCGGAAGCCGGGCTCGGGCCCCGCGCCGCCTTCCTGAGGGCGCCGGCCAGTCGAGGACATCAGCCATCCAGGACGAGGAATCGCGGCAGGAAACGAGGCGGCCCGAGAGGAATCGAGCGGGGAAGGATCAAGAATCCATCGCCCGCGCCAGGGACGCCCACCGAGGCGGATCGAGGTGATTTTTCGATGGTGGAACTGAGCAAGACCGAGGACGCCGGACTGCTGGATCGACCGATCGTCGACGGTGTCGGTGTCGCCAATGGACACGACGGCGCCGACTACACCGGCGCCAGCATCCGGGTGCTCGAGGGGATCGAGGCCATCCGGTTGCGCCCCGCCATGTACATCGGCGGGACCGATGTCCGCGGCCTGCATCACCTGGTTTACGAGGTCATCGACAACTCGATCGACGAGGCGATGGCGGGGTTCGGCCGGTCGATCCTCGTGACGATCCACGTCGACGGCTCGGTCTCGGTGTTCGACGAGGGGCGCGGCATCCCGGTGGACGTCCATCCGGAGTCGGGCAAGAGCGCTCTGGAGATCGTGCTGACGAAGGTCCACGCCGGCGGCAAGTTTGACCACAACGCCTACAAGGTCTCCGGCGGTCTGCACGGCGTCGGCGTGACGGCGGTCAACGCGCTCTCGGAATGGCTCGAGGCCGAGGTCCGGCGCGACGGGCAGGTCTGGCGTCAGGACTTCGAGAAGGGGCAGGCCACCGGTCCGGTTCACGCGCTTGGGCCGGCGAAGGCGACCGGGACCAAGATCACGTTTCTCCCGGATTCGTCCATCTTCCCCCGGACCGAGTTCGACGCCGACATTCTGGAGAAGCGGCTCCGCGAGCTCTCGTATTTGAATCGAGGGGTTCGGATCCGGCTGGTCGACGAGCGAGGGCCCGAGCCCCGCGATGTCGAGTTCCACTCGGAGGAGGGCCTCGGTGAGTTTGTCGCCTACCTGAATCGCGCCCAGACGGTTCTGCACCCGCCGGTGGTTCTGATCGGCCGGGACGAGGAGCGGGGCGTTGAAGTCGAGGTGGCGATGCAGTACAACGATTCGATCAGCGAGAACGTCGTCTCGTACTGCAACAACATCAACACGATCGAGGGCGGGACCCACCTCACCGGGTTTCGGACGGCACTGACGCGAACGCTCAACGGCTACGCCCGCGACGCTGGGCCGTCGAAGAACAAGGATCTGACCATCACCGGCGACGATTTCCGCGAGGGGCTCACGGCGATCGTCAGCGTGAAGGTGCCCGACCCGCAATTCGAGAGCCAGACGAAGATCAAGCTGACGAACGCCGATGTCGAGGGGATCGTCAACCGGGTCGTCGGTGAGAAGCTCGGGCAGTTCCTCGAGACCACGCCGGCGGCGGCCAAGCGGATTCTCGCCAAGGCGATGCTCGCGGCCGAGGCGCGTGAGGCGGCCCGCAAGGCGCGCGAACTGGTCCGCAACCGGAAGAGCGTGCTCTCCGGCGGCGGGCTCCCCGGCAAGCTGATGGACTGCACCACCCACGACCAGGACTCCAGCGAACTCTTTCTCGTCGAGGGCGACTCGGCCGGCGGGACCGCCGAGGGAGGTCGCGACCGGATCTATCAGGCGATTCTTCCGCTTCGCGGCAAGATCCTCAATGTGGAGCGTGCCCGGCTCGACCGCGTTCTTGGCAACGAGGAGATCCGCAACATCATCACGGCCGTGGGCAACGGCATCGGCGCTGAGGAAGACCCCTCGAAGCGCCGATATGGGAAGGTCGTGATGATGAGCGACGCCGACGTGGACGGCTCGCACATCCGGACCCTGCTGATGACCTTCTTCTACCGGCAGATGCCGAGGCTCGTGGCCGAGGGACACCTCTACGTGGCCCAGCCTCCGCTCTACATGCTTCAGGCGGGGAAGAAGGAACGGCGATACATTCACACCGACGAGCAGATGCAGGAGATCCTGATCGAGACGGGCCTGGCCGGGGCTCTTTTGCGTCCGGCCTCTCCGGGCGGTGAAGATCCCGACCCCTCGCGCGAGGTGACCGGCGAGAAGCTTCGAACGCTCCTCGATACGGTCGCCGGGATCGAGCAGGGGCTCCGCGCCTTCGGCCGCCGGAACCGGTCGCTCCGCGATTTCCTGGGGATGGCGAAGCGGCCGGAGAACCGCGAAAGTCCGCTCGCGATCGAGGGAATGCTGCCGCTCTATCTTGTCGAGCACGACGGGAAGGAGCGGGCGCTTTATACTGAGGAAGAGCGGCAGGCGGCGGTACGTCAGTTGCAGGATGAAGGGGAATCGGGGCCCGAGGCCCCCCGCGAGATTGAGCTGCACGAGGTCAAGCTGCTGAACAAGCACCTGGCGCGGCTCCGGGACGAGTTCCAACTGTGGGCCGAGGAACTGTTGCCACGCGAGGTCACCGGCGACGAGCCGCCGCCTCGGTTTGTTCTGCATCGTGATGGCGAGTCGTATCCCCTGGCCGACCTTCGAGCGCTGGTTCCCATGGTTCGTCGGATCGGCGAGAAGGGGATGAAGATCACGCGATTCAAGGGGCTGGGCGAGATGGACGCCGATCAGCTCTGGGAGACCACCATGGACCCGACGCGGCGGACGCTCTTGCAAGTGCGTCTGGAGGACGCCGCCGCGGCGAATGACCTGTTTTCCACCCTCATGGGCGACGATGTCGAGCCCCGACGCGAGTTCATCGAGAAGCACGCTCTCGAGGTGAAGAACCTGGATGTTTGAGGACCCACCCCGGCCAGGCGACCGGCTCTGGACCCAGCGAGACCCAGCGGCGCCCAGCGGCACCCAGCGGCACTTTTTGAGGCCGGGCCGGGGGGTTTTGGCAGGCGATCGATTGACCGTTGCGGCGAGAGGTTTGGCCCATGCGGGCAGGCCCCGGCGAACGCTCCCGCGCCGCCCGATCAGGCGCCCTGGCTTGTCCCAACGAGCCACACGCGCCCCGTCGCCCTCTCGGCGATCGGAGCGGAACAGGCTTTCCTGAAGCGGGATCGAGTGATCGGATCGGAGTTGGTCTGGTCTGGCATCGAGCTGGGTCGATTTGTGACGAGGCCCCGCGCCGGCCGCGCCGGAGCGAGGCCAGACGACGAGGATCGTGGACCCTTTTTTTGTCCGCCGGCCGGCAGGCCCCGCGTGGCCTGCGGCTGCCCTGATCTGTTGATATGCTAATGACCCATCCCGAGTGGGAACACACGGCGGGCGTCGCCCAGAAGGTCGCCCGGAGTTTCAGTGACGCGGTTCGCGCCCGCGGGCAATCGTACTTCGTCAAGGGCCGGGTGACGCTGATGGCGTCCCGGCCGGGCGAGGTGGTGGCCCGGGTGCGTGGAACGGCGAAGTATCGTGTTCGGGTTCGGCTGCGGGGGGCGAAGTTGCTGGCCTCTTGCAGTTGCCCGTACTTTGGGCCGCAGGGGGAGCCGTGCAAGCACCTCTGGGCGACGCTTCTGCTGGCCGAATCGCGGAACCTGCTCCAGGCGCCGCCGGTCTTTCCGTTGAAGCTGATCGTCGAGGGGCCGAGGCGTCCGCCGGCTCCTGGGCCGATCGACCTGCGCGACGACCCGGCGGCGGCAGCCTCGGCGTATCCCTCGATCGAGCCCGGCCTGGAGATCCTTGGACTGGCGCCTCCGCGTCCCGGGTCGCCGGGCGCGGGTCCGGGTCCAGGCGGTCCGCGCGGTCATCGGCCGAAGCCCAATCGCGATCGCGATCGCGATCGGGGCCGTACCCAGGAGCCCAATGGCGCTCCGGGAAGCTGGTCGCACCGCGGTCCCGCGCCCCGAGATCGACGCGCCAAGATGAAATCGGGTTCTGGAACGATCATCGGTGCCGGTCCGGGCGCCGGGGCGGGCGCGAGTCGCGAGGCGGGACGGGCGGCCAAGGCGGTCAACCGAAATGCGAAGCGGCTGCTTGTTTACGTTCTGGACGTCGCCTCGACACAGACTCAAAATCAGGTGGTGATCGACCTGGCCAGGCGCCAGCGCAAGGCGACCGGCGAGTGGGGTCCGCTTCGCCCCTGGTACTACGCGCCGCACGCCGCGCACGTGAAATACGACCCCGAGGACCGGCTGCTGCTCGCCCTGCTCGACGAGGCGCAGGGGCTTGGGCCGATCGGGGCGCCGGCGTCTGGAAGCGGGTCGGGCGCGAATGGATCGGACGGCTCGCCCCACGGGCCGAGCCGTCCGTACGCGGCCTCGGCCCGGGCCGCCGCCGAGCGCGCCATGCGAGGGACCAGGCGCTTTATTCTGCGGAAGGATCAGGCGGGTCTGGTCGAGCGGCTGGCCCGGACCGGCCGGCTCCGGCTCCGTCGGACCGAGGGCGAGGACGACCCGCCGACGATCCGCTGGGACGACGCCCCGCCCTGGCGGTTCAGCCTGGATGTCCGCGCGGAGGCCGGCGGCAAGCGATGGTCGTGGCGCGGCGTGCTCCGCCGCGGCGAACAGCGGATGGACCTCTCCGAACCGATCGTCCTGCTCCCGGGCCTGCTCGTCCAGGGCGCCGGCAAGGCCGCCCGGTTCGACGACCTCGGCGTGATGCCCTGGATCGTCCGCCTCCGGTACGAGAAGGAAATCACCTTCGTCGAGCCACAGCAAGACCTGATGCTCGGCCGAATCCTCGCCGAAACCCGCGTCCCCCCGCTGGAACTCGTCGAGACGCTGAACCTCGAGGAGATCGACGTCAAGCCACGCCCCTGTCTCACCCTTCGAACCCCACTCCAGAACTGGGGCCTGGGCGCCGACAAGCTGATTGGCGATCTGGAATTCGACTATGATGGCGCGGTGATTCCGGCGGGACGGACGACGCCGCTCGCGGTATCGACCGAGCTTGGACTGGTGATCCGTCGCGACCCGAAGACCGAGAGTTCGGCCGACGTGAAGCTTTTTGAGCTGGGATTCCGGGAGGCGAAGGACCCGAGGCTCGACCCCGGGACGCTCGAGCTTCCGGCGAAGCGGCTGGCGACTGTGACGAAGGACCTGGTCGTGGCCGGTTGGCGGGTCGAGGCCGAGGGGAAGCTGATCCGCCCGGCCGGCGAGTTCAAGCTGGCGCTTTCGACCGGGATCGACTGGTTCGAGCTGGATGGCGGGGTGGATTTCGAGGGGCACAGCGTGAGCCTGCCCGACCTGCTCGCCGCCGCCAAGCGAGGCGACCCGATGATCGAGCTGGGCGACGGCTCGATGGGGATGCTCCCCGAGGAATGGCTCAAGAAATACGGCATCCTCGCCGACATCGCCACCGACTCGGCCGACGGCCACTTCCTCTTCAGCCAGTCGCAGGCCGGCGTGCTCGATGCGCTGCTGGCGGCACAGCCCGAGATCCGGGTGGACGCGGCGTTCGAGAAGATTCGCCAGAACCTGCGGCAGTTCGAGGGGATCGTCCCGCTCGACTCGCCGCCCGGCTTCCACGGCGAACTTCGGCCGTACCAGCGCGAGGGGCTCGGCTGGCTCGACTACCTGCAACGCTTCGGATTCGGCGGCATCCTCGCCGACGACATGGGTCTCGGCAAGACGATCCAGGTGCTCGCCCTTTTGCAGAGGCGCCGGGCGTTCCGGCAGGCCAAGGGCCCCTCGCTGGCCGTCGTCCCCCGGTCGCTGGTCTTCAACTGGATCTCCGAGGCCGAGAAATTCACGCCAAGGCTCCGCGTCCTGGATTACACCGGCCCAGGCCGGCACCCGCTCCGCGAGACCTTCCGCGACCACGACCTGATCGTCACGACGTATGGCACCATGCGAAGCGACATCGCCGAACTGGCGCCCGTCGACTTCGACTACGTGATCCTCGACGAGGCGCAGGCGATCAAGAATTCGGAGAGCCAGTCGTCGAAGGCGGCCCGGCTGCTGAAGGGGCGCTACCGGCTCGCGATCAGCGGGACGCCGATCGAGAACCACATCGGCGAACTCTGGTCGATCTTCGAGTTCCTCAACCCGGGGATGCTCGGGACGGACACCGTCTTCAAGAAATACGTGAGCGGATCGGGCGCCTCGCTCGACGAGGGCGACCGCCTGACCCTGGCGAAGGCCCTCCGGCCGTTCATCCTTCGCCGGACCAAGCAACAGGTCGTCAAGGACCTCCCCGACAAGACCGAACAGACGCTCTACTGCGACATGGAATCGGATCAGCGGAAGATTTACGACGAGCTTCGCCTCCACTACCGCGACGCCCTCCTGCGCAAGGATACGGCCGAGCTGAACCGGTCGAAGATCGAGGTTCTGGAAGCCCTCCTCCGCCTCCGACAGGCCGCGTGCCACCCCTCGCTGATCAACCCCGAACTGGGGACGGATGGATCGGCCAAGCTGGACATGCTGATTCCGTCGATCATGGAGATTGTGGAGGAAGGGCACAAGGCGCTGGTCTTCTCGCAGTTCACCAGTTTTCTCTCGATTGTGCGGGAGCGGCTGGATGAAGAGAAGGTCACGTACGAATATCTGGACGGGCGGACGCGCAACCGAGCGGCGCGAGTGGAGCGGTTTCAGACGGATCCGGACTGTCCGATCTTTTTGATCAGCCTGAAGGCGGGCGGACTGGGCCTGAACCTGACGGCGGCCGAGTACGTGTATCTGCTGGATCCGTGGTGGAACCCGGCGGTGGAGGCGCAGGCGATCGACCGATCGCACCGGATCGGCCAGACGCAGCACGTCTTCGCGTATCGGCTGATCTGCCGCGACACGGTCGAGGAGAAGATCCTCGAATTGCAGCAAAAGAAGCGCGACCTCGCCGACGCGATCCTCAACGCCGACAACAAGGGAGTGATTCAGAACCTCACCCGAGAGGACCTGGAGTTCCTGCTCTCCTGAGCCACGTCCCTGGAGATGTGGTCGTGTTTGCGATGGTCGGGTGTGCTTGATACCTTTTTCTTTTGTAGGAGGGGGCTCCAGCCCCCGAATCGAAGGTAGCCTATGCGTGCCGCGTGGGATCGCCGGCTGGAGCCGGCTCCTACA
>DAIDKV010000074.1 GCA_027449865.1 Planctomycetales bacterium | reverse complement strand
GCGGCGGCCCTTCCTTTTTAGCGGGATCCCAACGAGAATCCGTTTCACCGTTGGGACCGGCGCCGATCGACGCAACTCGTTTGGCGAGTACGGGCTTCACAGATCTGCCATCCTTAAGAACCCTCCCCAGCCGCGGACCAGCTTCGACCCCTCCTAAAGTCGCACGCCGTGCGGTTCGAAATATTAGTCTTGACGGAACTGCCCGGGGGCCGCGGGGTGGCGAGCGACACTCCCCGCTGCGACCGGCTCAGGTACGTCTCCCCCGCTTGCACCGCCGCGGGGGGCTCTCTGTGCTTGATCGGAGGGGAGTCGGGTTCCCATCCGCCACTCGAACCGCGGTCGGGCTCCAACCTCGGCCAGGACATGATGTCCAAAGCTGAGAAAGGACGCGACATGCGGCTGATCAAGGACAAGGGCAAGTCGGAGCGACTTGGACGATGGACGTCTCTCGTGGCGAGAACTGAAGGGCGGGGTACCCATCGGGTGCCTGACCCTTAGGATCGCCGCGTCGAGTCAGTGCTGTCTCCGCGCCGACATGGTTCCTATACGGAGGGAGGAGGAAACCTCCGTGGTCTCGCACCGAACTGGGCGAGTGGAGTCCTTGAGATGAAGAAAGTGTTTACAACCGGCCAGGTCGCGAAGATTTGCAAGGTCGCGCCTCGGACGGTGAGCAAGTGGTTCGACTCGGGCCGCTTGCGTGGCTATCGCATCCCCGGCTCACAGGATCGTCGCATCCCGCGGGAGCACCTCCTGCGGTTCCTCAAGGAGCATGGAATGCCCTTGGGCGACCTGGAAGCCGAGGTTTATCATAAGGTCCTGGTCGTGGGCGCTGATGCCCCCCTCCAGGCTCTGCTTCGCGACCACCTGCGTGAGACTGAAGATTTCCGGATCGAGACGGCGGCCTCGGGCTTCGAAGCCGGTATCCGCGCCGAGAGCTTCCACCCAGACGCCATCATCATCGATATGGCCCTCGGTCGAATCGAGGCCGGACAGATCGCGCAGAATCTCCGAAAGAGCCCCGACCACCAGGGGACCATCCTCCTAGCACTGACCAGCGACGAACCGGGTGACGAGACCTTCGCGCTGGGGTTCAACGACGCCTTCAAGAAGCCGTTCGACGGTGCGCTTTTGGCCGAGCGTGTCCGTCGCCTGATCTCGCAGAAGAAGGCTGACGAGCCCTGAGCCAAATCGAACCGGGCCGATCTCGACCGCCCGGAGAGGGGGGCGAAGTCCATCCCGATGGACCATTCCCCCAGGCCGAGCGAGGATCGAACGCCCCGCGCCAAATAGCCCGCAGCACGGACTCCACCGGAATGGATTCCGGACCCACGCGACCGACAGGCCCGGGCCCTCGCCCCGGTCGGCCACCACGCCGGCCGCCGCGAAGGCTCGGGCCTGTTCGTTTCTGTCTCAATGAAGTTTCTCAGGCTTCCGATCGTCTGGGGCGTCGGGGGTCTTTGGTAGAAGGAAGCTCCAGCTCCCGACCCGCTCGAAGCCTATCGTGACGCCAAAGCGCCGGCTGGAGCCGGCTCCGACAAGAAGCGATCGACGCGCCGGTTGCGAAGAACGGAGTCAACCACACCTGTAGGCGGGAGCTCCAGCTCCCGACCCGCTCAACGCCTGTCGTGACGCGAATTACAAGGGTTCGACCCGGCCGCAGCAGCAGGTCTCGCGCCGATCGCCCACTGGAACGGGCTCCAACAGAAAGAACGATCAAACCCCATCTCCGGGCACGCGATGGCCTACCGCCCCGCACCCAGATAAAACCCCGGCTGCGGCGGCTGATTGTACCCAACATTTTGCCAGGCCACCGAGAGCCGGTATTGTGGATCGTGCATCAGCGTGATCAGCCGATGATCCGTCGGGATGGGAGTGGAATAGATCCGCAATTCCCGCCCGTCGACGCTTCGCCAGATCACCTCCTCACGCCAGTCGCCGAGAACATCGGCACAAAGAGCGGGTGTCGACTTCGAGCCATTATTGGACGAGCATCCCTCCGCGACGAGCAACCGCGACTCCGCCTCGTGTTCCCAGTCCCACTTCGAAATTCGGTTGCTATCGAGCAGCTCGCGCAAAAGGTCGCCGTCCCACCAGACGCCGAAATTGCACGACCTCGGCTTTCGCTGGGAGATGGTCTCGCCCTTGACGTTCCAGACCCCGGAGAGCCCCGGACCCGAGGCCCACATCTCGTACCCGCAATGCCGCGGGTCGATATCCATCGCCACGCCCCGCCCGACGTCAGGCGACGGCTTGCTCCAGAGGATGCGACCGGTCCGCGAATCGCGCAATTCGACGCCGTGAGGATGCTTCACCTTCTCGTGGATGTCGAAGAGTTCGAGCCCGGGGCGGTCGGGATCGATATCGGAAAGGTGCAGGGCATCACCGTGGCCGAGTCCGGTGGTGTAAAGTCCCTTCCCATCGTCGTCGATGCAACACCCGCCGTAAACGATCTCGTCGCGGCCGTCTTCGTCCACATCACCAACGGCGAGGTTATGGTTCCCCTGACCGGCATACCCTCGGTTCGAGGATGGCCCGGCGTCGCTGTCAAACGTCCAGACGCGTTGCAACTTCCCATCCCGCCAGTTCCAGGCGACGAGCACAGTCCGGGTGTAATACCCGCGACACATCACAAAGCTGGGACGCTCGCCGTCGAGATACGCGACACAGGCAAGAAACCGATCGACGCGGTTACCGTAGTTGTCACCCCAACTGGCCACCTTCCCGCGCGCTGGGAGATAATCAACGGTCGCCATCGCCCGACCGGTCCGGCCGTCGAAGACGGTCAGATACTCGGGCCCGTCGAGAATGTAACCCGAGGGATTCCGCCAGTCACGCCCGGGATCGCCGATGACCTTCCCGACGCCGTCAGTGGTGCCATCAGCGGTCTTGCAAACGACCTCGGCGCGACCGTCGCTGTCGAGGTCGTACACCAGGAATTGTGTGTAATGCGCCCCCTCGCGGATATTCTTCCCCAGGTGAATCCGCCACAGGAACGAGCCATCGAGCCGATACGCTTCGAGGATCGGCTCGCGTGTCTGGCCGCGCTGGGAGTTATCGCGTCCTCGCGACGCCTGATGGAGGATGATCTCGTAGCACCCATCGCCGTCGAGGTCACCGACCGAGGCATCATTCGGCGTGTACCCCTCGGGCGTCTTCAGCGGGATGGAGATGTACCCCTTCGGAGCATCGCCAGCGAGCCGGAATGATCCGCCCGGAACCGCCTCCGAGATCGCCCCCGCCGGCCGGACGACGTATTCCACCGCCCGTCCGACCGGCGCCCCGCGATCGAGGAACCCGGTCGGACCGTCGGGCGCCGAGCGATGGACCCGTTCGAGCGGCCCGCCGTCGACGGAACGATCGACCTCGAAGACGAGGCCGCTTGAATCGGTGCCGAGCAGCCGCCAGCTCACGAAGACCGCTCCATCATCGCGCCGGACAGCGACGACCCCACGATCAAGCCGCTCCATCCGCCGCGGCCCGCCGGCCTGGGATGCGGTCGAGATGGTTAGCGCCACGAATATCGTTATCGCGATGATGGATCTGCGGGGCATGGGATTCCTCGGTGCGGGTTCGAGAGAATGAGGCCGGCCGGAGGGCATAATGTCAGGGGTACAGGCCGCCAGAGCACGTTTTATTTCCACTTGCCTTCGACGTGCTTTGAGCAGGTGTCGTGCTCGAACATCGGGCGACCGCAATAAACCGACTCCTGGTTCACGCACCATCCCCAATCTCGGTCGATCTTCCGAAACCTGCGACACCCCCCGCACTGCTCGATATGGAAGTGGTCACGTTCATCGTTGGAGTTTACGACACGACCACAGCGGTCACACCAGAATACAGTCCGGCGGGCTTCATCAAGATGAAGGTCAAAAGGCATCTTGGCGATCCTCTTGGTCTCACCCACTCCGGATCAAATTAACCACAACATCAGAACGTGCGGCCCGCCGGGTCATGAGCCAGGGTCGATTCCCCGTCCAGGTTGGAGTTGCCTGGCTCGGAAATGCCTGACCAATTTTCGCCGACCCCAGTGAAGGGTGAGCACTCTTCCCAGCCGTTTCCAGAGAGGCAATCGAGCCGCACGCCGACGGAATCGGCTCATGAATTCTTGCTGCCTCTCCGTGCCAGCATCCCACCCGTGGGCCTGTCGCTCCGGGTACACGACGAAGTAGAGAATGACTGAGATGCCCATCAGATAGAAGGCGGCAACGGCTATCGGCGTGAATAGCCGTTCCCACCAGGCAATTGGTGTCTCGTCTCCCCAGGAACGCACCAACGGAATACGCATAAACTGTGGCTCACGGGTATACGCCGTCTCTCGTGAGTCGGTTGAAATTGTCTGCAACATCAACGAGTTAGGCAACCGGATGGCGGATTTACTCAAGGATTGTTCCGATGATCGCTCCGATCAATGGGAAGAGAATCAGCTTCGGACCAACGATCCCCTGCTCGGCCTCGATGCGGCTACTTTGCGCGAGATAGACGATCAACAAGCCTGCGAATGCCCCGATCAAACCGTAATTTGCTCGTCTCATACAGGCCCGTTTTCCGGGGAGGCTGAAGGGTCAAATGGTCCACTCTATCGGAAGGTTGTGCCTGCCCTCCGACGCCCATCTCCCTCACGCGAAAGCGCGAAAAGACGAAAGGACGAAACAAGAATCCGGATCACCGAGCCGGATCAAGTTCCCTGGGACCTGTCTGTTTCGTGTTTTCGTCCTTTCGCGTTTTCGCGATTGTGGGATCAAGCACCGCCGACTCGTCATCCGGGCGCGAGGATATCGCGTGCCCAGGCAGCATCATCCAGGTCGAGCGGCGGGACGGGCGGTTCCTTGTAATCCAGTTGCAGGTCGAAGCGAGCCCGATCGTACAGGGCATGCAGGACCGCTCCGAGGCTGAGGGTCGGCTCGGGATCGTCCGGTAGGAGTGGGATCGGGATCGTTGGGATCTCGTCCCGGACGCCGAAGGCCAGCAGCTTCGCCCGAGGTCGCGAGGCGCCCCGGCTGATCACGATGCGATAGGGGCTCTCGGCTGGGATGGGAGGCCAGGGTGGCATCGGCTGGCCGGCCCGTAGAAGATCAATTTCCACCAGGTTCGTCCGCGTCTTGAGGATGTTCTCTCGCTTGCCGAGGTATTCCTCGCGGCCGTCGCCCTTGATCTTGTTCGTCGGCGAAAGGACCTCGATCACGGTGATGAGCCGCTTCTCGCCGACGGTCCGGATCTCGAGGAACCATTCCTCGATCGGGACCGGGACGGGCCTATCGATATCCATTTCGATCACCCCGACCCCGGCCGCGGTGCGCCGTTCTGGCTTCGGGATCCGCTTCCGCGATCCCGTCCGACCGACGAGGACGTCGGGCCGGATCATGGCGATATCCTCAACGGGCGTGGCAACGTAAGTGCGTTGCTCGATGCCGACGAAGTATCGCGGGGCGACCTTGGAGGCCAGATCCTCGCGGATTGCGGAGATCAGGGCGTTATGCAAGTCCGGCCACAGCCCCGGGTGTTCGAGCCAGGGGTCCATGCCGGGGAATCGGGGGCGCATCGCGGTGGTCCTCCGAGGGACGGCGACCGGGCGCGGGATACGGCCCCGCGTCGCGATTGCCATTGTCGCGCCGGGGCCGGAGACGGTCAACGCGGGCGATCGGATCCGGGCCCGTCCGGTTCTCAAGGATTGGGTGCCTCCGGTGCCTTTTTGGAGGAAGCTCCCGCTCGCGATCTGGGCCCAGCCGAGACTCGCGTGCAGATCGTCGGGGGGGTCGGCTCGTACACAAAACCATATTCGTCCGCGGTATGGATCAGCTTATGTAGGAGGGAGCTACAGCTCCCGATCCGGCCGGAGCTATTGGTGTCGCGCGGATCGTCGGCTGGAGCCGGCTCCTACAAAAACATACCCGCTCGAAGGTCAAGGCGTCGCGTGAACATCGCCGGCTGGAGCCGGCTCCTACATAAGACCATCCACATTCGACGCGGCGATCCACCCATGTAGGAAGGAGCTCCAGCTCCCGATCCCCTCGAAGCTTCGACCCTGGCGCGTCGATCGCCGGCTGGTGCCGGCTCCTACAACAGATTCATCCGGCCGGAGCCAAAGGTAATGCGCCGATCGCCGGCTGGAGCCGGCTCCTGTTCTAGAAAGCACAAGACCAGTTTTTGGCTCTTCTCGCGGGGATGCCTGTTTCTCTTTCTGCGCAGATCGAACGGGACCCTGTGGAACACCCCATTGGATCTGCGTGCAAACATGC
>DAIDKV010000073.1 GCA_027449865.1 Planctomycetales bacterium | reverse complement strand
GACGCTGCGATCGGAGATCGCCGCCTGGGCCGCTCGAACGAACGTCAAGCAACGAGCCGTTGACTGGCAGTTCACCATCGGGAAGGCCCGCGTCAAACTGAAGCGGCTTTACCCGAAGATTTAGATTGGACGCCGCACTAGGTTCGGCATGCACGATCCAGCCGAGTGCGCGGGCCGCGTTCAGAATCTCTCAAGTCACCGTCGTCCCTGGTTCGATGCAGGCAGCGAAGTCCACGCGGTTCCTAAAGCAGGTGTTGAGGTCCGGATGCGTTCTCCCGGGCTCCGTAACCTCCCAGTAAAGTGGTTCGCGCTCCCGGCGAGCCTCCCTGAACCGGACCCTGGCAGGAGAAGTGCTCGTGCGATACCCGCCAATCCACGCGTATCGAATCCCGTGGGCTTCGGCGACGATCATAGGCTCCGGCCGTCAGACCGTGTTTTGCGGACTGCTCGTGACCCTCTCCTACCTGCTGGGCCTGGCCGGCCTGCCGGAGGCGACGGCTCAACTCGCGAAGCCGGCTCCGAACGCAGGTGAGGTCGCCCCACGGTTCTTCGCCGGAACGGCGATGCGGTCGCGGCTGGTGTTCGTCGGGCGTGCCAAGGGAGGCCGTGGCCTGGTCGCTCTGGGCGAACCAGACGCCGACGACTTTCACAACACGAGCGCCTGGCACAAGAACGGTCTCCTCTCACGCGAGTTGATCCGCCAGGCGATGCTAATCGCCGCCCGCGACGAATTGGGGCTCGTCACCCGGGACGCCGTCCTGGGCGAGTCGATTCCCGCCTCACCCGACGGCCCCATGCTCCGCCTCGGCTCCTTCGTGATCAGCGGCGACGGCTCGAGTCGGGTCAACCACGCCTTCGTCACCCGGGGCGATGGGGACATTCCGGAACGCTTGTTTGTAGCGAATCTGCCCTGCCCCTATCCGCCCGACGGCTCGCTGGCGAGGCTGGTGGAGCGCGCCGAGGTGCTCTCCCGGACCGAGTTCCCCGGCCTGCTTCGGAAGCTGGGCGCGACCGGGAAGCCGAACGACTTCCGGGCCGAGGCGAGGGTCTCCGCCGCGGTTGAGCAGGAGCTGGCACAACTTGGGCTGACCGGGCCGTTTGCCGCTGTTCGGGCCCTTCACGAGACGATACGGAGCGACGGCGAATCGTACGAACGGCTGGAGGCGATCATCCGAGGCTATGCGATGCTCGGCGTCCTGAGCGAGTTTCAGTGGCACGCGGCCCACAAAGCTTACAAGGCCCGCGCCCTGCTCTACGCCCAACGGCTCGTCGCCCGGGCGCCGAAGAATCCCGGGGCCCTTTGGCACCGCGCCTTCGCCGAGGCTCTCGTCGGCATGCATCGCGACGCGATCGACGACCTGTCCGCGGCGAAGGCCATCGAGGCCGGCAGGCCGACGGCCCGGCCCGACTGGGTGGATCTCATCGACGCGATGGTGAAGCACGACACACACAGACTGGCCGCCGCTCAGGGCCCACAGCCCCGGCTCGCCGCGTTGCTCAATCTGATGGCCGTGGAATACCCCGTTGGGACCCGGCAGACGATCCACGCGGCACGACGGGTCGTCGAGCTTGCCCCCGAGTGCTTCCTCGCCCACGATGCCCTCTGTCGGGCCGGCGGCGTTGCCAATGGGCATACGGCCACTAGCCTGGGGCCGGAGGTCTTCGCCACTCGGCTGCCGGGCAGCCTCAAGGCGATGCCCGGGATTCCCGCGGCGATGCGGGCCGCGATCGACCGTGCCGACGGCCACACTTCCGCCCTGCTCAACGTGCTGGAGAAATCAGGCACGCCGGAAGCCGACCAGAGCGAGCCGTCATGGGGCGCCCTGAGCCACCTCCTCCGCGAGACGCATTTCCTCCAGGTTTACCGGCGGCTCCACTTCATGCGGTTCGCCTGGGGAGTACCGACCGACGACTACTGGGACGAGGCCCGGCCTTCTGTCATCGGCCATCGCTTCTATCCCTTCCTGGAGATGATCGCCGCCCCGACCGGAGATCCTGTGAAGGAGCACCCCAATTTCTTCAACCGCCTCGAACATATGGACGTGGAACTGTCGGAAATCGCAATGCTCGACCGGCTCGGAGAGACCAATGAGGCGCACGCGGTTGTGACTCCTCTCATCGCCTGGACGCACCGCGACCCTATCGCGCGTGACCTCGCCGAGGCCATCCAGCGTGGCTCACCGGTCGACTGGCTCACCCCAGCCCGGCAACTGCTGGAGGTGAGCCCGAACTCCCCCTTCGCCCTCGGCACCCTGATCGAGCACGACAAACACGCGACCGACGCCCAGGTGTCCGATTGGGCGAAGAAAGCCCCTCATTCCCCCGTTGTCCTGGGGGCGCTCGCGCGGCGTCACATCGCCAAGAACAGGACCGACGAGGCCGAGCGAGAACTGGCTCGGTACGTCGCCATCGAGCCCGAGTGCTGGGCGATCCAGACGCTTGCGGCGATCTACCGAGCCCGTGGCGACATGAAGCGCTGGCAGGAAACTCTGGAACGGGGCTTCGAGGCCGAGGAGACCGGGCTGGAACATACCCAGTTCCGCGTTCAAATCGCCGATTACCTCATGGAATCCGGGCAATATGAGAGGGCGAAGGAGTACGCCGAGGACGCCGGTGAAAGCTGGGCAGCCTGGGCGATGCCCTGCGCCCAGCGGTGCGCCGAGGGGTTGAAAGACTGGACTCGTGCCGAGCTCTGGGCTCGCCGCGTATCGGAACGCTACCCGGGCGAGCTCGACTCGCTCTTCCGCTGGTATCTGTTCTGCGTGAAAACCGGGAAAGGCGATCGGACGGCCGCACGGCGGTATACCGATGAGGTACTCCGCGAGATGGGGGGCATCGAGAGGCTCCATCCCGATTATCGGGGATACTACCGCTGGTTTGATGGTGACCTGAAGGGTGCCGCGTCCGCATTCCGAGAATCGTACAAGCAGCGGCCGTACTTCGGTAACTGCCTTCGGTTAATCGCGATCTCCGAGCGGCAGGGCGACCACGCGACCGCCGACGTACTTCGCAAGCAACTGGAAAAGTACCGCCAACAGGCTCCAGAGATCATCCGTATTGTCGAGATCCTGCCGGAGACGCTCAGGGCCGTGAACTCCGACCGGCCCGACTTGAGAGCCGTGAACCGAGTGCTCGATACGATGCCTGCGAAGGGTCGCCCCGGGGCGGAACTCTGGATCGGACTCTTCCTCGAGGCCCATGGTCGGAGGGCCGCGGCGCGGCCCTTTTTCGAGCACTGTGTCATCTCCAGGGTCATCCCCGAATGGGATCGCGCGATCGCCGGCCAGGCACTTCGCGCCGGGCCACAATGATCGCCACTCACGGCCGCCCGGTGACGGAGCGGCCCATATCCTCGAGACAACAATTCCCGAGCATGAATTGTGAATCCATGCGCAACCGCTGTTCGATTCCGATCCGCAATCAGAGTCGTTGATCTGGCGTCGGTGCCGTCGAAGCATCCCGCCTCGGTGCCGAGCGGAATGGTGCGGTTCACCAGTGCATCGCCTCGCCGGATCGGCCTTCTTCTCAGTCCTCGTCCGAGGCGGCTGAGACTTGCCATCCCTGGGCTCGACAACCATCTCCTGGCGGTCGCGCCCACCATTATTTGTAGAAATGGACCGGCCGATCGAAGGCCACCCCGGCCCGGAATCCTTCCCCAGTATCCAGAACGTCGCCAGGCAGGACCGACAGGAGCCGAGAGGGTCAGGTCCGTCTCACGCAGCCCCAGGATCCGTCAGAGCCACCTGGGAAACCCAAGGTTCGAAGGGAAGCCAGGGCCACTCGTGGCGCTTCCACAATACAACATAAGCATCAAAATATACAATAGAGTTCAATATTTAACCAATATATGTTCATGCACATATTCACACCGCCCGCCCCGCGACAGGTGGAAAACGCTCCCCTCTATCGGATATTCCAGGCGAGTGGCCCCCGCTGTTTCATGGCCGGCCGGGGGACATACCAGGGATCTCGTATTCGGTGACCTGGGAGTGACCGTCAACCCTCACGCGTCCAGCTCGTACGTGCCGCCGGCAAGGTCGTCGGCCTCGGATTCCCCTGCAACAACACATTGACATTCTTCGGGCTATGCTCGGCGATCGTCTTGAGCACCCAACGGACCGAACTGCCGTTGAGCACGACGCGCATCACCAGCGGCGTCCCCTCGACTTCCCGTTCGATCACGGTGTTGCCCGCCGGCCGCGGTTCGGGCGGCATCAGGTCAGCAGGCAGTGTCCCTGGCGCCGAAGGCGTCTTGAACGGCAGGCCCTTCATCTGGATTCGCACCTTCCTGCTCGCGGTATTCATGATGCCGCCATCCCCCTCTCGGTCTCGACCTGGTGCTTCGGCCACGCCACCGAACATCCCATTGACGATACCGAGAAGTTCGAGGCTCACCGGGGAGTGATCGACGGATTCCGTGATCCGACCCCGGCAAGCCGGATGTCAGACTGGGTACAGCCCTCTCTGTTTGACAGCGATCTCGGTCTCGAGAATCCGCGACAGAATACTCGCAGCATGCCGATAAGCTTCAGAACCTCTGGGACACGGCATTAGGTCCGCCAGAAGAGCGACTCCCGAGGCCCTGCGTACCGAACCGCCATCTCGGGGGTTTCGATCCGGGCGCCGTCACGGTGAAGCGACTCCACAGCCGAGAGGGTCATGCCCGAGGTCAAGAGCGTCCGCTCGACCGGATACGGCGCCCGACGGTCCACGATCATTTGCTCGATGTGACGTATCAGCGGGTTGAAGAACTCCGCTGAGGACGCGGCGCGACCGGGCATCGGCAGATACATCTGACAGGAGATCACCTCATCCGTTCCGTCGATCCGACCGGCGTAAGTGAAGTCCTGGATCACCGGCATCATGAACAGGGTGGTGCGGAAGCCGTCACGGTGCTCGATGAAGTAGGCCAGGGCATTGGCGAAGCGGCCGCGGGCCCAGTCAATCGAGATCGGTTCGGTGAGATACCCGTGCTCCACGGGCAAACTCTGACTCCGGGAGAGAGCTGCCAGCAGGAGGCGCGTCGTGGTCTTTGATTCCGAGAGTCGCTCCCACACTCGCGGACCGCGGAAAGCCTCCACACTCCGGATTCCGACCTCACCGCCACGGCGCCGCTCCGACATGCACTGGGCCGTCTCCAGGCCATGGAAGTCATAGCTATCGACACCCCCATAACCGACACAGACGCTCTCGACCAGGGGCGCGCCAAACGGCACATCCACCGCGGGCAGGCGCCAGGTCACCGGTAGCGAGGAGCCGGCCAGGAAGGGAAACCCGAGGCGCCTCGAATCCTCGACCATCTCGACACACTCGTTCCAGTTTGTCGACAGGTGCTTGTCATTGAATACCGGCACGCTTCGGCCGCTGGCCTCGAAAACCTCGATCACCTGCTTGAAGAACCTGTACCGGGGGTAGAGCGTTTGCCCTTTCTCGTTGCGTGGGTACTGGCCGTGCTCACCGATGATGACCACCCCATCGACGGCCAGTTTCGAGGTCCCGCACGTCAGCGCCTCGGCGATGGTCGGGTAAATCGGCACGTGGTGCTTCCGGGCCGTCGTCCGGGCGAGGTCACCATTGGGGAATTGATCGATATAGAGAGCGACAAGATCGACGTCGGGAGTCCGCCAGCCGCCTTGCCAGGCGTAGCCCAGGAGCAATCGGTCGAGGAAGTGCTGGGCGTGCGAAAGGCGGCGGACCATCGTGCCGATCAGCGCGATCCGCTTCCTGGGCGCCGCGGCCGCCCCGGTTCCGGCCGCCAGGGCCGCCGTCGTGGCGAGGAAGGAACGGCGTGAAAGGGCAGACTGCTTCATGGCCGATCTCCTTGCTCCAGGAACTTGAGGATGTCCCTCGGATGCTGGAAAACGGAATCGCTCTGTGGCGGCTCCAGGGCTTGAGGATGCCGTCTCATCGAGTGTTGGGGAACCCTCACCCGCGAGGCTGCACTGCGAGTAACACGTTACCAGGTCCGCGAACGACCTGACAGTCGTCCGTCATCCAGCGGCCAGGATATGATCCTGGGGAGACCGGGGATTGATTCCCTCAACAGTGAGTCGTATCGAGACACTTTCAAAAAAATATTCTTGCACGAGACGGCCAGGTTGCCTGATCCGCACCGGCCTTGCCCTGCGTCGGCGCCACAATCTCTCCGATGAAGAGAAACCGTCGCACTTACCGCTCCTCAGGTGCGATGGGATGAGCCATCATCGCCAGTGAGTGATTTCGAAAGTGGATTCAATGGGGCCGTGACGATGTAAGGATCTCCTGCCTTCTCTTGCAATGGAGGTCGGATCTGCTACAAGGTCGAGTATAAGTGAGAGGCGTTACCAATCGTCGGCACGAGCCGACTCCGACAAGGCTGGATCCTGAGGATCATCCTTTCGGAAGCAGCCCGTCCCGCCCGCATGCGACTCCCGCATGGAGAGGGGCGACATGTTCCCCGGAGTCGGGCCCGATTCTCGGATGTAACACCTCAAGCCGTCCAACTTTTGCATGACCAGGTTCCCGGCCCCCAGGACCACCTAGCGAGCTGGCCCTTGGGTCATGAGAACTTTCGCAGCGAGCCCTCACCATGACAACGCCTCGGATTCTCTTGTGGCTGGCCCCACTGTTCATCACGCTCGGCCTCTGTCGCTCGGTTTCGGCAGTCGATGAGGCAGATCTGATCTTGCACCGCGGCAAGGTCGTCACGGTCGACCGCGACTTCTCGGTCCGCCAGGCTCTCGCCGTCAAGGAAGGCCGACTGCTTCTCGTCGGGACCGACGAGGAGGTATTCAAAACCCGAGGGCCGCGTACGACCGTGGTCGACCTCGCTGGCAAGATGGTCCTGCCGGGACTGATCGATTCCCATACGCATCCGACCGGGGCGAGCCTGATCGAGTTCGACCACCCCATCCCCGATATGGAGACGATTCGCGACGTCCTGAATTACGTTCGGTCGCGGGCCGACGCCCTGGGGCCCGGCAGGTGGGTCGTCGTCCGGCAGGTTTTTATCACGCGGCTTCAGGAGCAGCGTTACCCGACCCGGGATGAACTCGACCTGGCCGCTCCGCGGAATCCCGTGCTCTTCTCGACCGGTCCCGACGCCTCACTCAATTCGATGGCCCTGAAGCTTAGCGGCATCGACAGGGACTTCCGCCCCCAGGGCCCAGGCAAGGTCGAGAAGAACCCCCAGACCGGCGAGCCGACCGGCATCCTCCGCAATCTCACCCGATACGTGAAGGTATCATCGCCCGAGCGCGCACCCACCGAGCAAGACCAGGATGGCCGACTGCTCCGGCTGTTTCGGGACTACAATTCGGTCGGGATCACGTCGGTGATCGACCGAAGCGCCAGCGACGACGCCATCGACCAGTACACCCGGCTGCACGAGGCCGGCAGCCTGTCGGTCCGCCTCGGGATCTCTCGATACGTTGACAACCTGGGCCCGCTCGACAAGATCCTCACCGAGATTCGGCGGACGGCCGAGCACCCGCTCCGCAGAGGCGGGCCACGGCTCCGGATCATCGGTATCAAGGCTTTTCTCGATGGCGGCATGCTTACCGGCAGCGCCTACATGCGCGAGCCCTGGGGGATCAGCCGGATCTATGCGATCGACGACCCGAGCTATCGCGGCGTGCTGTTCATCCCCCGGGAACGCCTGGTCCCGATGGTCCGGGCCGCTGTCGAGTCGGGCCTCCAGTTCACCGCGCACAGCGTCGGCGACGGCGCCGTGCATGCCCTGCTCGACGCCTACGAGGAGGTGAACAGGACCACTCCGATCACCTCGACCCGACCGTGCGTCACCCACTCGAACTTCATGAGCCGCGAGTCGATCGCGCAGGCGGCCCGACTGGGGGCTGTGGTCGACATCCAGCCGGCGTGGCTCTATCTCGACACGCGGACCCTCGCCGCCCAGTTCGGCGACGATCGATTGCGGTATTTCCAGCCTCTGCGCAGCCTGTTCGCGGCTGGGGTGATCGCCGGGGGCGGCTCCGACCACATGCAGAAGATCGGCTCGCTCCGGTCGATCAACCCGTACAACCCCTTCCTCGGGATGTGGGTCGCGATCACTCGTCGAGCGAAGGGCTACCAGGGACAGCTCCATCCCGAGGAGGCCCTGACGCGCGAGCAGGCGATCCGATTCTACACCATCAACAACGCCCACCTGCTGTTCCTGGAGGACCGGATCGGGTCGATCGAGGTGGGGAAGCAGGCGGACCTCGTCATCGTCGATCGAGACCTCCTGACATGTCCGGAAGACGAGATCCGGCAGGCTCGCGCCGTGGCCACCTACCTGGACGGCAAACCGGTCTTCGAACGGCACGATTGATCCTGCGGAGAGCGCCCGGCGAACGCGAACGGATCTGCGGCGATTCTTGCGGGTGTCGAAGTCGGGCGAAAAGGCCAGACTTGCCGTCTCTCTTCACCCGGATTCGTTCGGAAACTCGGTTTTTCCCATCCGCGTCCGCCGGCAACGACCGTCGTATCCGGGCACGGTCGACGCGGCCGTCGCGTTTAGACATCATCCGGGTCGCTCCCTTCGTCGAGCCGACCCTCCTCGGGAAGCAGGTCCGCCAGAACCGCCCATTTTGACTGTCATAAACCATTAGCCCGGATATTTCACGCCAGCTTCGCGAGGCGATAGAGCGCGACGGCCTCACTACTTGATGGGTATGGGCAAAGTACAATCCCTCCCCCTCCCTGGATGTCACGCACACCGGTGCTGAAGAGTTGCGACCTGCCAATCCAAAAGCGCCTTCCACCGGGCGCCCGTCACGCCCCTGACTCAGTGGGCTCCTGGCGGTACGGCTTATGATCCTCGTAGAGCGACAGTCTCTGCTGGTAATCGAAATGGCGATCGATGTCCTCTATCAGGGAAAGCACCTCGCGCTGCCTATCGATCGCTTCCCCAAACTTGCCGTCCTCGGCGAGAGCAGCAGCGAGCGTATCGAGGTATTCGGCCCTCATCGGCTCGGGAGCGTTCTCAAGCGCCCGGCGGCCCAGGGTTACAGCGCGGCGTCCATCGCGGTAGCTCGGATCTGGGCACGTGGCGAGGAGCCAGGCCAGCGAGTTGCAGATGCCCGGCGAATCAGGAGCAAGCCGTACAGCGTGTTCGAGATCTTCGAGCTGGTGGGCGTAGTCACAACATCTTTGCCAGCAGGATGAGCGCAGATGATAACCCATAGCATCTTCTGGGTTGAGGCGGATGACCGCGTCGAAGTTGCGCAAGGCGTCGTCCTCGCGGGCCATCCCCAGAAGTAGCTGGCCTCGCAGCAAATGCGCACCAACGTGATCGGGCGACCAGCGTATGGCCTCCTTCAAGTCGTTGAGCGCCTCGTCCTGATCGTCGAGAGCCATCCAGACCCTGGCACGCGCGAGGTATCCATCCACGAGGTCGGGGCGGAGCCGGATCGCCTCGGTGCAATCCGCGATGGCGGACTCAACACGTCCGGTGACGAACGCAAGATTCGCGCGGGAGAGCAGGGCCTGCGGATCGTCGGGGTCGAGGTCGATGGCTCGGTCGAAGTCGCTCTCGGCAGCATGAAGGTCGCCCATATCGAAGAGGGTCCACCCCCGCCTGGTGTAATAGTAGGATGGGGGAAAGCCGTCCCGCCAGGACGTCCAGGTGGAATTCGTGCCTCCTTCCTCGATGATCCTGATGGCGGAGGAATAGTCTTCGAAGGCCAGGGCAAGTTTACCCCGTTGCTCGTGAAGGCCAGCGCGGTAGGCGAGCGGCGGCAGCCAACCAGGCGCCAGATGGATGGCCTTTGCGAAGTCTGCCAGCGCCCCATCGGCTTTCCCCAGTTCCGTGCGGATGAAGCCGCGGGAGTTGTAGTACCCCGGATGCCCGGGCGCGAGGGCCAGGGCAGCGTCGCAGTCCGCCTCCGCCGCCTTCAGGTCGCCCTTCGCGTCCCTCGCCACGGCGCGAGCGAAAAAAACCTCGGGATGATTGAGCCCCAGCCGGATGGCCGAGTCACAGTCGGCCTCGCATTTCTCGGGCTGATGCTCGGCGTGGTAGACCAGGGCGCGGACGCCGTACGCCAGGGCGCAATCCGGGTCGGAGGCGAGCGCGATGGCGCACTCGTCCATCGCCTGGTACAGTTCGCCTCGGACAAGGTGGGACTGCGCGCGGTGGGAATGCCGCTCGGCATCCCCCATCGCCAGGAGCTGGAGCTGCATGGGGCCTCCCGGGACCTCGTCCGGGGTGATGCCATGTCGGTTGAACCATTGGGATAATCGCTCGGGATCGGCGAACCTGGCATCGTGCTTCCAGCGATGCCAGCGGAGGCCGTGGCCGTGATGGAACGAGAGTGTGGCCGCCACGGTCTTCCCGGTGTAGCACTCGACCGTTGGGCCGCCGAGACAGGCACAGTGGCTGAAGCTCTCGGGACTCTCCTGGATCCGGAGCGCCTCGCGGAACGCCGCGATCTCGGCGAGGTCGCGGGTGTCGAGTAGAACGTCGACGCCGAGGGGGTTCTCGCGCATCATCCCGCCCGCGAGGACGCGGATGCGGCTCACCGGGGCCAGCGTCCGATCGAGTTCGACCTGCGACGGGTCGGTCTCCTGTGTCAGGCCTTCTCTGTACTCGTAAGACAATCGGTCCATGATGAGCAGGCTCTTACCCTTCGAAACCATCACGACCGGCGCATCGCCTGCAGGAGGGCCGAAGAGGTCAGGTCGGTTAAGTTGCGAGATGGCCACGGGCACGTCGCCCGGCGCGGGCTCCGGTGCCCCCTCCCGGTGCTCCGGCGCGCGGCTTCTCGTGCGGAACAAACGCCTGAAGAAATTCATGCTTATCTTTCTTTCCGCTTTGTTGAGGAAACCGATGACTCGGCGGATGCACCACCAAGGAATTTGTCCGTCCCCGTTCCGAGCCCCCTCCTCAAAACTCCGGCCGCCACCCGCTCGGTCTCCGGCCCAGCCGGCCGGGCTGGCCCGTCGCCCGCGTACCGCGCCCGCTCGGCCAGCAACCTGTGTACCTCACCGAGTCTGTCCGTCTGGTGTCGAGCGGGGTCTTCCATCCGAGGGGAGCCCATCCCTGCTTCACAACGCGAGCGAGTTCTCTCGACTCGGCTCTCCCTTGTCCTGCAACCACGGAGAGCAGGAGTAGAGCAAGAGCCGACTACCTGGGAGATGGCGATGACGGACCTGTGACGAGGGCGCCATAGCGGTACAGCACCAGGCGATCGTTCGAGATCGGGATCGTGATGACCAGGTGGGCGTCCGGGATAAGATGAACGCGCTTATCGAAGGTGAAGTCATGCTTGAGCCATTCCTCCAGCGGTGGAAGGGCGTCGACATCGGCCAGGTGAGCGCTGGGTCGCTCTCGTCCCGCATTGTAGACGTTCAGGATCACGCCGGTGGCGGCGGCCGGCATGCGGTTTGGCGAATTCCGGGGTTGTGGCGGGCTCTGGCCCTTGTCCCCTTCCGGGCCGATTCTCAAGGACATTTCGCCGTGCTCGGCCGGCAAGACCGGACTGCCTCGCGGCTCTTCGTTCTGCGTCAGGCTGACCTGGGGCTTGCAGGTCCCATGTGCGGTGAAAAGCGCCAGGCCGTCCGGTCCCGGTACGACATGGCCGAGGGAGGTATGCGCGTAGTACGACTGCGCAGCCGGTCCCGATGCGATGATCACACCGACCCCGCTCGGGGAATGGGTGGTACACCACATGCCGAAAGTCCGGCCATTGGCCGATGCTCGCAGATGAACCAGATCCCGATACGAGCTGCCGAGGGCCCCGTGGACCTGCACGTTCGCCTCGCGAACGCGCATCCGAATCGGGTCGATCAGGGTGAACGTGGCGCGATCCAGTTCCTGGACGCCCACGGACCAGTGCACGAGGAGAGGCCCGCGCGAGGCCGAGCCCATTGCGACCGACCTGATCACCCCCTTCACGGGTAACGCGACGGAAGCCTCGCATTTGAGGGTCTTCAGGCTATATCGCTCCATGGTTCGGGTCGCGTTCTGCAGCACGATGAGATCTTCGAGCCCCGCGGCGAAGTGGACATCTTCCTCCTTGACCGGAATGCTGCCGACGAACTGGGCCGCGTTGACATCGAAGACCGCCAGCCGTCTGGCCGCGGGAAGGTTGAGCACCAGATAACGGCCAGCCCCGCCGACGACCATGTCGGCCACTTCAGACGGCAGCATGCGCACCACCTTGTTGGCCTCGAGGGTCGGCGGTTTGATCCCTGTGGGCCCGGCAGTCTGATTCGGCGCCGGGAGCAGCCCCTCGACGATCAAGCTGTCGGTCTGAGTCCAGACCTGCTGATCACCGTCTCGCACGCTCAGCGTACACCGGACCTGGTCGCTCGAGACTTCGGGAGCCATCTGGGCCTCGATCGCCCTGGTAAAATCGAGGGAGAACGACCGCCCGCCGAGCTCAACCGGCACCGCATCCAGTCCCGAGACGGTCCCTTCGAGGACCTCGCCACTGCCCATAACCACCCTCGAGGCCTGCCCGAACTGGATGGTGCGGGCATCGCTCAGCCTGGTCGCCCGCGCACCAACCTTGAATGCCGTATCAACCGTGGTGGTGGTGTTAACCAAGCCCTCGCGAAAAACCACGAGTAACCGCAGCCGGAACGGACCGGACGGCCGCGGCAACGGCACGGCATTGGCCCGGTGGCTCGTCCCGATGGCCTCCATGCGAATCACCTGCTCGTCGCCGTGGGACGGCTTCAACTTCAGGTCCACGGTGAACGCCCGCGCGGAGGGAAGGATTGGCACGATCTTCGCCTCGAACAGCATGGTCTTGCCGACATTGGATGGGTTCAGCGCCGGTGGGTCGAACTGCACCTCCGGCCGGGCCAGGAACCGCGCCACCGTACTGACCGGGATGGCGTGGTTGATCCCCGTCCGCCCCAGGCCCCTCGCTATCAGACCCGACCGCACCACGCCGACCAGCTTGCCATGGCTGTCCAGCACCGGCCCGCCCGAGTTGCCCGGGTTCATCTCCGCGTCGAGCTGGATCTCCTCCAGACGGTCCCCCCGCCGCCGCAGGGCCGTCACGCTCCCTGCATTCACGCTGATCGCCGGCCGGCCGTCACGGCCCGGCGCGGCGGCCCCGACCAGGGGGAAGCCGAAGGCGAAGATGTCCATCAGCTCCTCCAGCCCCTCGTCGCTGCCGAGCGACAGTGCCGGTAGGCCCCGGACTCCCTCGATCTTCAGGAGGGCCAGGTCCAGGTCGCTGTCAGAGCGGGCGACCCGTGCCGGGTAGGCCTTCTCCGACCTGAGGCTTGGGTCGAGGATGAGCGTGATCTCGCCCTGCGCGACGTGGGCGTTGGTGAGGAACCAGCCGTCCGGGTGGATGCAGAAGGCCGACCCGCTGGCCTGGCCACGTTGCGTCTTGACCTCGACCAGCGCGGTGGCGGCCTTGCCGATCCGCGCGATCTTCACTTTGGTCGGCGGCTCGTCGGCCGCCTCGCTACTCATTACCGCGGTCAACAGGACGGCGAAAACACCGATACCAGCAATCATGGATTTCATGAATAAAACCTCATCAGGGTGCTTGAAGGCGTGGACGGACCGATCGGCGAGCAACCCACAAAGCCCTCAGGGAACGGGCCGAAAATTCCGTACGCTGGCGACCCCCACTTCGATCCGCCTCCGAGGATGATGACAAAGGACTTGATGGAATAACGCAGCAGAGCGGAAAACCTTTCAGGATCGCGGCCGTTTTTGGTCAAGGAGATCCCCGGACTCCAGGCGCAAAGCCTCGAGCACGTCAACAGACAACGGGCGAACGTCAGGTAAAGAGAGAGCCATGGCCATGCCCTCCTTCTTCGCCTGCCTCCGTTCGACTCCAGGGCCCAGCCTCCATTTCGACGAAGGCTCAAGACGGATTCCAGGGTGGTGCGAGCAGTTGGGCGATGAGAGCACCCAGGAGAGCCCGACCGCGGGCTCGGACATTGTGGACGAACTGGAAGAACGCGAGATAGAGCGGCAGGGATTCCTGGGGAATGCCCCGGTGGGGGCGCAGCCAACTCCGCAACAGCGACCAGAAGCCTTCGATCGTGTTGACGTGGACCTCATGGAAGCCGTCGCCGTCCTCGTCGCGGGCGTATTCCCCCTTCCCGTGGCAGACCGTCTTATGTCGATAGCCCCACTCTTCCAGTCGGCTGTAGATGTCGTATTCGTCGGTGTGGACGAGCGTCCCCGGGGTGATTGTCGCCTCGATCAACGGGCGGATCGTCGCCTGCCGGACGTTCGCCAGCATCCGGATCACGACCCGGCCACCGCGTTGGAGCATGCCGAAGATCGGCGGCTTCTCCTTCTCCAGTGTTCCTCGACCCGGAGCCCCTTTCAGGCGTCGTCGTCGGCCATGCCGCCCTTTTTTTGGACGGCCTCGGGATGGCCCTTATGTCCCGCCACGACATAGACTTCGTCGCATTCGACCTCGCCGGAGAGCGACTCCGGCGGTGTGCGGTCGACGATCCCCTGGCGAAGGGTCGTGAGCATGGCTCGGGCGTCGGACTTGTCGATGCCGAGTTCGCGGGCGATCTGTAATCCCGAGAGGTTCAACCCCATGAGATACAGGCAGGCGATCCAGGTGCGCAACGGCTGATGATGGCCGGCGAAGACGGTGCCGGTCAGGTCGTCGAACCGCTTGCGGCAAGAGCGGCACTCGTACCGCTGGCGGTCGGGCTGGGTGTCGTCGCGACCGTTCTTGACGACCGCGGTCGAACCACACGAGGGGCAGAGGACACCGTCGGGCCACCGCAGGTCGCGGACGGTCTGGAAGCACTTCGCGTCGTCGAATAGGTTCTGAATGTTCACCATGATGGGGCGGCTCGCGGCTCCGATCGCGTCGGCGGTCAAGGGCGTCCGAGACCCTCGATCCTACCGAATCCGGACGCCGAACGCCCCATCACCCTGGAATCCGTCTTGAGCCAATATGATTTGCTCCGCGCCTCGAGCCCGGCGCGCGACAGCCCCGCGGGAGATCTCGACCGATGAACGAGCCCGGCCGCCCCACCGATCGCCTCGACCGAGTCCCGGGCCTGGAGACAACCGATCACAATCCCGGCGACCTCCCGCCCGCGCCCGCGTCGGGTGCGACGGTGGACCTCACCGAGGCGTCTGATTCAGCGACCTTGGGTCGTCCGCCTGGCGATTCCTCGATCACCGGGACGTTCGCGCCCGGCCCCGGCGCCGAGACCGCGGCGCTGGACGACCCCGACACCACCACCGCGCACCAGGCCCCTGACGAGACGGCGGCCCCGTCCGACCTCGACGCCACCGCGGATGCCTCCGCCGGCTTCGTCGTCTATTCGCCGAGCGGACGAGAGGGCCATGCCGCCACCGACGTCGACCACGGCGGTCGCCAGCGCCGGGGGCCTGGCGGAGAGCCACTGCCCGAGCTGCCCGGCTATGAGATCCTCGGAATCCTCGGTGCCGGCGGGATGGGGGTCGTCTACAAGGCCCGGCAGGTCCGGCTCGATCGGCTTGTCGCGCTCAAGATGATCCGGGCCGGCGCCGGTGCCCGAGAGAGCGACCTGGCGCGGTTCGAGGCCGAGGCCCGCGCCGTCGCTGCCATCGATCATCCCAACATCATCAAGATCTACGAGATCGACGAGCACGACGGCCTGCCCTTCTTCGCGCTCGAGTACCTCGCCGGCGGCAGCCTGGCGGAACGGATCGCCGGCAAGCCGGTCGCCGTCGATGAGGCGGCACGGATCGTCGAGGTGATGGCGCACGCCATCGACGTCGCTCACCGACACGGGATCGTTCACCGCGACATCAAGCCGGCCAACGTCCTGCTCGCCCCCGACGGCATGCTCAAGATTGCCGACTTCGGGCTGGTCAAACGGCTGGAATCCGACTCAGGCCAGACCCGCGAGGGCTCGATCCTCGGCTCGCCCAGCTACATGGCCCCCGAGCAAACCATTGGCGCCGAGAAGGCCGGACCCGCCGCCGACCAGTACGCCCTGGGCGCCACGCTCTACGAGATGCTCACCGGCCGCCCGCCGTTCCGGGGGACCTCGGTCCTCGACACGCTCGACCTGGTCCGCAATCGAGAGGCCGTGCCTCCCTCGCAGTTCCTGCCGCGATTGCCGCGCGACCTGGAGACCATCTGCCTCAAGGCCCTCGAAAAGGAGCCGGCGCGGCGGTATCCCGACGTCGCCGCGATGGCCGAGGACCTCCGTCGGTTCCGCGCCGGTGAGCCAATCGTGGCACGACCGATCTCCGGCCCCGAGCGCGCCTGGCGCTGGTGCCTCCGCAACCGGAGGCTCGCGGCCCTCGGCGGGGTCGCGGCGGCGCTCCTGGTCGCGTTCGTCGCCAGCCTCGCGGCGTTCTCGATCACCGTCGCCGCCAAGAACAATCAGCTCGACCGCGCCAACCACGACCTCAAGACGGCCAACGCCGAGGCCCTGCACCAGCGCGACCTCGCCCGAGAGGCCGAGCGTCAGGAGGCCGCCGAGCGGAAGAAGGCCGTCGCCGCCGGCCAGGCCGCCATCACGCAGAATCAGCAGGTCGTCGAGAAGCAGCGAGACCTGATCCTCCTGCTCGAAAAGAAGCTCGGCGACGTCCCGAACCTGCAACCGGTCCGCGAGGAATTGCTCGTCAGGGCGAGCGAAATCCTGGAAACCTCGGCCAACGCCATGGCTCAGCTCCGCGACCAGATCGGATGGCCCGAGAACGATGAGGAGAAGAACTGGCGGATCCTCGGCCTGGCCCACCAGCGGCTTGCCGAGCTGAATGACACCCGCGGCAAGTTCGTCGAGGCCACAAAGCAGATCGAGCAGGTCGCCCACGTAATGGAGCGGCTCGCCGAGAAGTCGCCCAGGGATCTCGGCCGCCGCATTCGCCTGATCCGGATTCATCGCCAGCTCGCCTACTTTCTGGAAAACAAGATCGGTGACACCGAGCGCTCGCGTGCGGAACTACTTCGGTCGGTCGAGGTGGCGCGGAAGGCGGTGGCCGACGCCCCCGGCGACGACCCCATCCGCCACGAACTTGCCAGCACGCTCGGCGCCCTGGCCGGATCCGAGATGCGCCTCGGCCGGCTCGACCGCGCCCGCTCCCTCCTCGACGAGGAGATCCGTCTCCGCGAGTCGTTCTCACCCGCCTTCGGCGACCAGGTCGAGAACCGTCGCGAGCTGGCCGGGCTCTACGAGAAGCTCGCCGAGCTGAACTTCAAGCTGGGCAACCCCGCCGAATCGCGACGGCTCAACGACCGATCCACGGCGATCCGCGCCGAGATCGCCGAGCAGCATCCGCTCTGGCCGATGCTCTACGACGTCGCCCGGTCGTACAACAATTCCGGCTTCTTCCTCTACCCGCGCGGCCACAACCCGGCCGCCGCCCGGGTCTTCCACCAGAAGGCGCTCGACATCATCGAGAAGCGTGCCGCCGAGGACCCGGAGAACCTGGACGTGCAGGGCCGACTGGCGATGACTCTCTACTACGAGGCCACCTGCGCCCTGCACTCCGGCGACCGGCCCGCCGCCGAGGCCGGCTATCGCCGATGCCTTGAAATCCGCGAGCGGCTGGCGACCGAGCCGCAAGCAAAGATGCCACGTGTCGACCTGATGGTCGCGCTGGCCCGATGCGGCAAGTACGCCCGGGCCTCGGCGATCGCGAGCGAGCTGGTCGCCTCGCCACCGAACGACGCTCAAATCTACTTCCAGGCGGCGTGCGGCTACGCCCTCTCGGCCGCCGCCGCCCGCGAGGAGGGCGAACAGGCGATCCGATCGGCCCCGGGCCTGATCCGCCCGAGGATCGCCGCGGCCCTCGACGGACTCCTCGCCCGAGCCTACGCCGCCCGGGCCGTCGAATGCCTCCGCCTCGGCAAGGCCCGAGGCTGGGCGGACGTCGTCTCGCTCGAGATCGACCCCGACCTCGAACCGATCCGCCACGATCCTTCCTTCCAGGCCCTGCTCGCCGAGTTCCGGGCCCGTCATTAGGGAGTTAGGGGTTGGGGTACGCGTTCATGGGCCGAGGGTACCAGTCGTTCCGAATCGAACAGATGCCGAATCGTCGGCGCCGAACCGACCGCGAGGCGGCCACAGGCTGTCCCGAAAGGCGCGTCGGTAACCCGGACCGCAGCAGGCAGGCAGGCCGAGGAGATGGCATCCCCCGGCAGTCCCCGGGGGGTCGCGCCGATCCCGGCTTCATCCGGTCCGGCCTGGCGTGCGTCCCCGTTCCGGGTCCGGTCGGCTTCCAGCCCGGGGCCGCCCAGGACTAACCGGAGCAGGTCGGCCAGGTCGGGCTGGTCATCCGCAGGAGTTATCTGACCCTCTTCGCCTTCTCCGAGAATGCTGCATAACAACGATATCTGTCGGATTTCTGTAAGCGCACGGTCCTACCAGGCGCGGGCTGGGGGTCGGAGCAGGACGCCGCGGCGACCCCTCCGACCCCAGCCCTCCGCGACCCGCGGCCCTCCCCGGCTCCGGACCGGTCGGCCCGGGGCGAGGGAATAACCAGAAACTACTGATCGGCGCGCAGAGAAGTTAACGCTTAGCCGAGTGGCAAACCTGCCTGGGCAAAGAAGGATCGTATCACATGGGGCCTGTGTCGGAGCCGATCGATCGCGAGATGGAACTGCTCGTGCAGCTCCTCGAGGTCGCGGCATACGACGTTCCGCAGCTGAACATGCTTGAGGTGGTTCCATCCGCCTTCGTCCCATGGGTTCAGGTCGGGGGCATACCCCGG
>DAIDKV010000072.1 GCA_027449865.1 Planctomycetales bacterium | reverse complement strand
GTTCCTGGGCCAATTCGCCAAGGGTTCGCAAGATTTGCTCCGTTATGTGGGGCTCCAGGGCAAGGGGAAGCTCGCCGAGGCCCTCCGAGTCCCACCCTAATTACCGATTCTGAGAGTCAAAGTTCATTAGGAAGGAGTCTCATCTCGCGACCCGCTCGAAGCGGTTGAGTATCGCTCATATCGCCGGCTGGAGCCGGCTCCTGTTCTAGAAAGCACAAGACCAGTTTTTGGCTCTTCTCGCGGGGATGCCTGTTTCTCTTTCTGCGCAGATCGAACGGGACCCTGTGGAACACCCCATTGGATCTGCGTGCAAACATGCTTTCCGACTGCCTTCTCTCTCGGGGGTCACGCTGCTCTGAGGGCCGATCTGGGACAGAGCCCATCGGGTAACTCAAGCCTGTTCACCTGGGACGTATCGCGCCGGTGCACGATCGTCGAATTGGCCGTATGGGAGATTGGACCGACACCTCTGTCCTGGCCCCTCGAAACTACATGCGGCGCTCCCTTTCGGGACGCGAAGGAGCAAGTGTGGAAGGTGGCAAGACAGATCGGTGGTCTCAGATCACCGCGACCCCGCCGCGAATTTCCCTCCAGATGTCAATTGTGATACATATCCTAACTCACTCAAAACACAGGCCCGCGCTCTCGGTCCGACGATCGGTCGCACCGCACAGCGGGAGCCACTCTCGGCGATCGCGGTGCAATCGGCCGAGTCCGGGTGCTCGACCGTGTCGTGGGTCGGCCCCGCGTTTCATTGTCCGGCAACAGAGAGAGGCTAGCCAGGGGTGCAGGGGGCGGCAATGAGCGTCCCTGCTCGCCGGCACGATGCCGGCGAAATCCCCCGCCACGATGGCCCTCTCACCGATCGCCGGCATCAAAACTCTCCATCTCATCCTGGCTCGTTCACCCCTCGACTCTCTCGACGGCGCTCCGATCCCTCCTCATCCCTTCGAGGCCCCTGGAACAACACCACGCTCGATGCTCGCGAACAACCGCTTTGGCTCGAAGGTCTCCCCCTTGACCCCGATGTGATACAGCGCCATGGCCAGCTTACGCATCACCGCCACCACCACCTTTTGGGCTTCGTCTCCCTTCCGCGCCTTCCGGGCTTCGTACCAGGGCTGCACCTCGTTCCGTTGCACCAGCCGCAACGCCGCGAAATAGAGCCATTGCCGCGTCCGGGCACTCCCTCGCTTGCTGATCCGAAGTTGCCCTTGATAGGCGCCGCTGCTCCGCTCCTTGAGATTCAGGCCCATCGCCTTGCGGTAGGCCGCCGCCGCGTGATAATCCCGCGGATCCCCCGTGCTGGCCCAGAGAACACACGCCGTCGGAATTCCCACAACGGCCCCCTGCGCTTCGAGGACCCGATTTCCCACGGCCAGAGCACGCAACCGTCGTTCTGCCTCCTTGATCCGCTGTCGCGCCGTCAGCGCCTCGCGGGCGTATACCTGGATCTGATGCCGCCGCCATTGCCCCACCCGCACACCGACACTCGACCTCGCCTCCTCCACCAACCGCTGGGTCTTCTCCGACCCGAGGTACGATCGGCCCCAGCCGGCCAACCGCCCCACAGCATCCGGATCCGCCGCCAGACCCGCGGGGTCTCCGTAATGCTCCAGCACCCGCAGCAGCACTGCCGAGGACAGCTTGAGCACCCGCGTCGCCTCCGGCCAGTGCCGCGCGACCAGCCCCTCCAGACGCCCTTGCCAACCGGTCAGGATCTGACGCTGCGTCACCATCCATTCGACCCAGTAGATGAGTTCCTGGTCCCACTCGCTGGGCGGCTGGTATCCCCACGGCCGAGCCTTGCCCAGAGCCGCCAGTTCGGCGATCACCGCGGCGTCCTTGCCGTCGTGTTGCGAGGGGACGCCGTCGAAGATCTCCGCGTAATCGTGAGCGGCCTTGTTGCTGACCCGCGACACGAGGATCTTGCCATCGGTCAGCGCCTGCCGCAGGGCGTCGCCGTAGGTCCCCGAGGACTCCATCGCCACGACCAACTCGCGGCCAACGCTCACTCGTTGGATCAGGGCGAGCAAGGTGGAGATCTCCTCGGGATTCTTGACCCGCCAGGGACGCTCAAACCGACCGGTCTGCCAGCGGCAGACCGCCCAAAGATCGCGCTTGCCGACATCAATGCCAAGGGCGACGCCCAAGCCCTCCTTGCCGCGAGCCAGCCGGTCCCAATCGACATCGTTGACGCGCGTCGCCCGGTATGCTCTGCTGACCATGGGGATGACCTCCAAAACGAGCGGCTGCGAAGGTTCCACACTTTCGCTTGTACCGCCTGTCGAGGCATCCCCACCACTTCTTCTATAGCCAACTACAAGGGATCGACCTGGCCGCAGGCTGTCGTGGTGCGAAGATCGCCGGCTGGAGCCGGCTCCTACAACGGAAGGTGTCGGGCGAAGGCTGTTGTGGTGAGAAGATCGCCGGCTGGAGCCGGCTCCTACAACGGAAGGTGTCGGGCGAAGGCCAATCGTGAGGTCCGGATGGGTCGGCCATGCCGCCCACGTCAGCCCCTACAACGGAAGGTGTCGGGCGAAGGCCAATCGTGAAGCGAAGATCGCCGGCTGGAGCCGGCTCCTACAAGGGATCGACCTGGCCGCAGGCTGTCGTGGTGCGTGGATCGCCTCACAACAGATGGCTCAGGCCGCTGCAACAGTTCAGGCGCGGTTCTCCCGCACGCCGACCCCTCCGACACCCTCACCGGTTGAGAATCAGCCGGCCCCGGGCCCGGGCGTCATCGGTAACCGGACGATAAACAGGCTGCCCCGTCCCTGGCCGTCGCTCTGAGCCTCGACCCGGCCGCCGTGCATCTCAACCAGTCGCTGGACCATGCTCAGACCAATCCCAAGCCCACCCTGCGAACGGTCGAGCGATCCGTCCGCCTGCGTGAACAGGTCAAAAATCCTCGGCAAGATCTCCGGCGCGAGGCCAATACCCGTATCCTTGACGCAGACGACCGCCTCGTCCCCCTCACGCCTCGCCTCTACCTCGATCCGTCCGCCGGGCTCGGTGTATTTCGCCGCGTTGTTCAGGAGGTTCACAATCACCTGCTCAAGTCGCGTCGGGTCGGCGTCGACCTCGATCGGATCGGCCGGAATCACAAGGCGAAGGTCGTGACGCTGGGCCTCGATCGTCGTCCGAGCGGCATCGACCGCCGCATGGACCACCGCGCCCAGGTCCAGCCGGGCTCGATCCAGCCGGATCTTTCCTCGCCCGATCCGCGAGACATCCAGCAGGTCGTCGACCAGCCGGATCAACTGCCCGACCTGGCGTCGGAGCATCTCGCGGGCCCAGGGGTGGTCCTCGGCGGCCTCGGGCATCTCCAGGATCTGCGCGGCGTTGGTGATCGCGGCCAGGGGATTGCGCAGCTCGTGTCCCAGCATCGCGAGGAATTCATCCTTGCGCCGGGCCTCGTCGGCGGCGAGTGCGGCGCCCTCCCGGCCGGCCGCCTCGGCACGTCGGCGTGCCCGGTGCAGAGCCTCGACCAGCCCCGAGATGATCGCCCCGACCAGGAAAACCGCCGCGAGATCCCGATCGTTCTCGAACGTCGGCCGGCCGCGGGTGCAGAGGATCTCCGCCAGGATGATCGCCTCGAGCAGGGCCACGCAGAACAGGCCGGCTCCGCCACCGCCATACCAGGCGGCGAAGAGGAACGCGAGGAACGTCACGCTGCCGAAGGTGCCCGCGAAACCCGGGATCTTCAGGACGAGGTACGACACGATGGCCGTTAGCGCCGCGACCCCGTAGCGTACCGGCCAACCCGGCCGGCGAGAGCCCTGGTTGTCGGAATTCATCGAATGCCACTCCCCTGTCACGTCCTGTTCCAGATAAATCTGAGCATATCCCGGTTGGGTTTTCCAGGCCCCTCTCTCGGCTCAATCGCCCCTCCAGGCGGGAATCGGCGGCGTTGGGCGCGAAAGTCCCTTCCTTCGCCGCGCGCATATGGTAAATTTCCAGGACAAGGGGCCAGACGCCGATCGATCGCGCGCCGGACCCCGGCCGGAGATTTTCAAGCTCCGTTCATGTGAAAGCCTTGTGGATTACAGAAAATGGAAGGGCTGAACATGGGACGGTCCCGCGGTGGTGCGGGCCGGCATGTGAGTTGCTGAGTGGGAGTGTTGGAGAGGGAATCGCCGTGGGGGGACGGAGTCCGGTCCAGGCGCGCCGACGGATGCGAGGCGGATCACCGGATCGTGGACGTTCGGCACCGGGTCTCAAACGCGAGGGGTTCCTCATGAGTCAGGCGAAGAAGGGCGGCAAGGGTGCGGCAAAAGCGACGGCCGACGTCGTCAAGCCAGCGGCGAAGGCCGTGAAGAAGGCAGCGGTCGGGGCGACCCGCAAGGCCGGCGAGGCACTTCTCGCCGTCGGCGAGGCAGTCTCCGAGGGCGCGGAGGCGGTCGTCAAGGCCGGTTCCAGGGTCGTCGAGGAAGTGAAGGAAGCGCTGGCTCCGGCCGCAACGCCAACCAGCGCGAAGAAGTCGACCTCGACGGTCGCGAAGAAGTCGGCTTCGCCGAAGGCGTCGACCTCGACGGTCGCGAAGAAGTCGTCGGGATCGGCCGCGTCCACCTCCACCTCCACCGCCGACCGATCGACGGCCGCTCCGAAGGCGGCGAAGTCGGCCGCGCCGAAGACGAAGGCTGCGCCGAAGTCCGCACCGAAGGCGACGGCCGCACCGAAGGCCGCACCGAAGGCGGCGGCCAAGGCGCCCTCGGGTGCGAAGTCTTCGGCCGCCAAGAAGTCGCGCTGAGACGGCGGGTGTCGAACTTCTGGAATGGGATTCGAGGAGGAACCACGAAAAACACGAAAGGACACGGAATTCGGAACGAGAGAGGGTCGGCCGGCAATCCCTGGTCGAGCATGACCGGCCTTCATCTCGGGCCATTTCGTGGGAGTTCGTGGTTTTCGTGGTTCCTCCTCGAATGTATCTGGGGTGGGCTTGCGCGATGAGGCGACTTCTTTCGGTGGCGATGCTCTCGATGGTCGTCGCGCGGGCGGCTGGGGCCGAGATCCGAGAGCTCACCATCCAGCATCGCTATCTGCATCTGCCGGTCCGGACCGGTGCCCCGAAACATCGCGTCGCGGCGGTTGTTGACGGAGCGACGGTCCGCGAATTCGAGATCGAGCTGGCCGACGATCCCGGCTGGTGGGCTCATCTCGATCTCGGAGCCTGGCGCGGGCGGAAACTTCTGCTTCGCGTCGAGGGGGCAAAGCCGGTCTCGCGCGCGCTGGCGATGGTCGAGCAGGCCGACGACATCTGGGCGCCCGATCGGGTCTATCACGAGCCGCTCCGGGGCCAGCTTCACTTCTCGCCTCGTCGCGGGTGGAACAACGACCCCAACGGTCTTGTTTACTCGGCCGGCGAATATCATCTTTACTTCCAGCACAACCCCTATGGCTGGGCCTGGGGGAACATGCACTGGGGCCACGCCGTTAGCCCCGACCTCGTTCACTGGCGCGAGCAGCCGATCGCCATTTACCCCCATCGTTTCGGCGACTGGGCCTTCAGCGGCAGCGCGGTCGTCGATCGCGAGAATACCTCGGGATGGCGCCGAGGGGCCGGCGAACTGCTCGTCGCCGCTTATACCAGCACCGGCCGCGGCGAGTGCGTCGTTTACTCCAACGACCAGGGCCAGACCTGGACCGAGTTCGACGGAAATCCCGTCGTCCGCCATCAGGGCCGCGACCCTCGATTGCTCTGGCACGGGCCCTCGCATCAGTGGGTCATGGCCGTTTACGACGAGGCTCAGGGAAAGCGCTGGATCGCGTTTTACACGTCGCCCGATCTGAAGGCGTGGACGTATCGCAGCCGGATCGAAGGCTTCTACGAGTGTCCCGACCTCTTTGAACTGCCGGTGGACGGCGGGCGTCGGTGGGTTCTCACGGCCGCGAGCAGCGAGTACATGGTCGGCACGTTCGACGGAACGACCTTCCGTCCCGAGACGTCGCGGCTTCCCGGTCATCGTGGTCGGGGTTACTACGCGGCGCAGACCTTCAGCAACGATCCGGGCGGGCGCGTGATCCAGGTGGGATGGCTTCAGGCGAACACGCCCGGGATGCCGTTCAACCAGGCGATGTCGCTTCCGATGGAGCTATCGCTTCGGGGCGATCGCGGCGGACCCCGGCTCGCCTGGCGTCCGGTCGACGAACTGAAGTCGCTACGTGCCCGGTCGGTGGCCATCCCCGGGACCCCCGGGCCACTCGAGCCCGGCGCCTCGGGCGTGACGGCCGACGTGGGCGAGTTGGTTGAGCTTCGGGTCGAGGTCGAGCCCGATCCGGCGGCGGTCGTCACGATCCAGGTCCGTGGCGTGGCGATCGCCCTCGACGCCGCGAAGGGGGAGATCCGTGTCGAGGGCCTCAAGGCGCCGGCGCCGTTGCGAGACGGTCGACACCGGCTGATCGTTTACGCCGATCGGATCGGTCTGGAGATTTTCGGCGACGACGGCCGGGCGTTCCTGCCGCTGGCGGTCAACCTCGACCCCAGCAAGACGGCGGTCGGCATCCGGGTTGAGGGCGCCCCGGCGCGGGTTCTCGCGATCGAGGCGCACGAGCTGAAGAGTCTCTGGGGCACATCGGCGAACCGATGACCGGTCCGGGATTCGACGGGATGGGGGCTTCTCTCGCGGAAGCAGACCGTTATTCGATCGGCAGGCGGATCGATCGGCGTTCCTGGTTCGATCGATAGATCGCCTGGAACAACTCGACAACGCGTCGGCCGTCCTCGCCCGAGACGGCCGGAGGACGGTCGTCGAGGATCGCGCGGAGGAAGTCACGGATTTGAAGGGCGTGGTAGTGAACCGTCGCGTCGACCCCGGCGAACTGGGCGCGGTCCTCGGCCTGGAAGGCGACGAGGCGGTCTTCCTCGCCTGGGATGGTCCAGAGGTCATTCAGCGGGGGCTCGGAGATCGCCGAGACCCCGGCGATGAAAGTGGCGCCCCGGTCGGTCTCGACGCCGAGACTCGCGCCGTTGGACCCGTGAATATGCACCTTTGTGTGGATTCCCGGCCGCTGGGCCAGGCTGGTGACGATCGAGCCCAGGCCGCCCCGCCGGAACCGGAGGATGGCGACCGCCGTATCCTCGACCTCGACGGTCGGGTGATTGAGGTTGGCCCAGTAGCCGGCGACCTCCTCGACGTGGTCGTCCATCAGCCAGGTGAGCAGATCGAGCATGTGCGGCGACTGGTTGACCAGGACGCCGCCCCCCTCGGAGTCCCACCGGCCGCGCCAGGGGTCGGAGCGGTAATACGAGGGGTCGCGCCAGCTATACATCACGAAGGTGCCGAGGACCGGCCGGCCGATCTTGCCGTTGATGATCGCCGCCCGCATCCGCTCGACGGGCTCGTACCATCGCCGCTGGCTGATCACGCCCAGCTTGATCGCATGAGCGTGCGCCGCGGCGAGCATGGCGTCGCAGTCGGCCAGGCTGGCGGCCATCGGCTTCTCGACCAGGACGTGAACCCCGGCCTGGGCCGCCCGGATGGCCGGAGCGGCGTGCAGGGGGTGGGGCGTCGCGATGATGACGGCCTCGACTCCCGAACCGGCGAGCATGGCGTCGACGTCGCTGAAGGGCCGCCCGCCGAACCGCGAGGCGAAGGCCCCCGCGCGATCGGGGTCGACATCGCAGAATCCGACCAGCTCCGATTCTTCGAGGGTTGCCAGGGTCTGGGCGTGCGCTGAGCCGACCTTGCCGCAGCCGATGAGAGCTGTCCGGATTCGTCGCATGCGAGGATCCCGAGCCGGTCGATCGGCTGGCTGATTGAGGTGCCCGACCTCGATCAAGACCGGGCACCCGCGCCGCAAAGGCCGGCCATCGCTGGTTCGTCGAAGGCGATCGCCGGAACGTGGTCGTCGGCCGGGGACGACTCCAGCTTGACGACCAGCTCGCTCCGGAGGATACGATGCCCGGCCGGCGCCTCGATCCCCAGTTTGACCCGCGCCTTGCCGATGTCAACCACGGTGATGGTGATGTCGTCGCCGATTCGAATCTTCTCGCCGTGCTTCCGGGTGAGTACCAACATAGCGGCTATCCTCCATGCTGTCGATCGATCGCCGGGATGCGTACCGGGATCTTCCAGGTGGATCGGAGCCGACCGTGCCGGTCGCGAAACGTGGCGACGGGATCGGGTCGGTATGTCCTTGGGCCGGTCGATCGTCCCATCGATGGGAGAATCGATCGATCGGTCGGTCGATTGCCGACCGGGCCGGAAGGGCGGGGTCGGCGGGATCGGATCTCGGAGGGGTGCGTTCCCGCGGCGAGATCGTTCTTCTATGATGGAATACGTCAGAAGGGCGTCCCCGGCGACAGCCGAACTGGCAAGTTGACGCGGATCGGACGGTCTTCGCGGGAATACGACCGAAGCCAGTCGAGGGAATTCGACCGATGAGCGAGGCGTCGACGTCGTCTGAATGGGTGGTGGAGGTCACGGCGGCGAATTTTGAGCGAGAGGTGATCGAGCGATCGGCCGAGGTGCCGGTGGTGATCGACTTCTGGGCGGAGTGGTGCGGCCCGTGCCGGATGCTCGGCCCGGTTCTGGAGCGACTCGCGGCCGATTACGGCGGTCAGTTCGTGCTGGCGAAGGTGGACACCGAGAAAGCGCCCGAGCTGGCCGGCGAGTTCGGCGTCCGGTCGATCCCGGCGGTCTTCGCGGTGCGTGAAGGCCGTCCAGTGGACGGCTTCGTCGGCGTTCAGCCGGAGGCGGCCATTCGGGAGTGGCTGGACCGGCTGGTTCCCTCGCCGGCCGATCGAATTGCCACCGAGGCGCGTCGGCTCGAATCGGACGATCCGAAGGCGGCCGCGGCGCAGTATGAGACGGCGCTTTCGCTCGATCCCGAACTCGTCCCGGCGCAGCTTGGGCTGTCCCGGATCGCGATCGCCGAGGACCGCCCCGAAGACGCTCTTTCTCGCCTGGAGGATCTGGAGGCGCGGCTGGGCTACCTCGATCCCGAGGCCGAGCGGCTGAAGGCCGAGGCGATCCTCCGGCTACAGGGGCGCGAGGCCGGCGGCGGGGTCGAGGCCGCTCGATCGGCGCTGGCGCAGACTCCGGAAGACCCGGAGCGGAAGTTTCAGCTCGCCGAGGCGCTTGCCGCGGCCGGACAGTACGCCGACGCTCTGGCGATCTGCCTCGAACTGGTCGAGCGCCACCGACGCCAGGAAATCGGCGACCGCGCCCGGAAAACGATGATCGCGATGTTCCAGGTTCTTCCGCCCGATTCCGAGCTGGTGATCGAATATCAGCGGCAACTTTCGATGGTGCTGATGGATTAACGGGAGCGAGCATCGCTCGGAGAAAGAGGGTCGCTTGATGATCACCCGCGTTTGCTTCGGTTTGATGCTGCTCGTCTGGTCGCCCGTGAGCGGAGATCCGGCCCGCGAGGATCTGGATCGCCATCAGGGCGTCTGGCGGACGTCGACCTCGATCCACGACGGTCAGGAGGCGTCGGCCGAACTGGCGCGGTCGATCACCCGGACCGTCTCGGGCGATCACGTCGTCTGGAAGCGAGACGGGAAGTCGTTCGCGGGGACGCGGATCGAGCTGGACGCCTCGCGCCATCCGAAGGCGATCGACGTGATCCCGGACGGCGGCAGGAACCGAGGCGAGCGGGTGCTGGGGATCTACAAGCTCGAGGGGGACCGGCTGACGATCTGCATGGCCGGTCCGGGGAAGCCCCGGCCGTCGGAGTTCCGGTCGGAGAAGGGGAGCGGGTGGACGCTTCGGACGTTCGTTCGCGAGTCGTCGCCGGGGTCGAAGCAATGAATTCCGGACCCGCCCCGATCTCCTGCCGGCGGTGCGGGCGAGAGCTGGTCCCCGGCCGGGGCGAATTGTTCGCGGTCTCGATCGTCGCCGTGGCCGATCCCTATCCGCCCGTCTTCGACGAGCGCGACCTCGCCCAGGACGTCGGCGCCGAGATCCGAAGGCTGGTCGCGCGGCTCAACGGGCTCGACGAGCAGCAAGCGCGCGACCAGGTTTATCGTCGGGTCGTCTTCCACCTCTGCACGGCCTGTTATGCCGGCTGGATCGAGGAGCCTGCCGCGACGTGAGCGCATCGGCTATCCGGCCGCGGCCGAGCCTCGACACTCAGTGGGCCGCCGCGACCGGCAGGATGTACGAGTCGAAGACGCGGACCTTTTCCCAGTTCTCCCGGTTCTCCTCGACGAACTTCAGGTGCCGAGGGTGGTCCTGATACTTGTCGTGAGCCTCCTTGCTGGCGAAGACGATGTGAAGCGCGACGTCGAAGTCCTGGTCGTTCACGGGTCGCTTCATGTCTCCGGCGAGCGTGCCCGCGGCGAAGTAGACCGTCCCCTCGTGGCCCGTCAAGAGGAGCTTGCAGGCGGCGACCAGCCTCGCGCGGGCGGCGCCCGAGGCGTCCTTCAGCTTGAAATAGACCATGTGCCCGACCTGCGGGCCGGCGGCGCCGGCTTCGGCCTCGGCGCCGGTGGCGGGGACCATCATCATCGCGACGGACGCCGCGCAGATCAGAATGAACAGAATGGCGATCGTGTGGGTCATCGTGCGGATTCCTCGATTCGATGCTCGGCGATTGCGGTTCGACTCGGCGGGGATCGATCGTCCCGCCCGGTCCGACCATGATCGTCCGGACGACCGCCGCCCGCAAGGGGCCGACCGATCCCAGACGGATGGACTGATGGACCGATCTGGTCGCCGGACTCCGATTGTCACGAATCGGGCCGCCTGATATCCTCCGCGCCCTGTCGAGCCCCGGAGCCGACCGCCTCGATGCGAGTTTGCGCCCCTGGATTCGCTACGGTCGGTCTTTTCGGCTCAAGTCCCCGTCGTCGGACGATCGATCTTCGGGAAGGATCGCGCCCCCTCCGCGCCTCGTCGGACGCGAATCGCCAGGGGTCTCCGGAGGTCCAGGGCCCCCTCGTTCTCACCAGGCGGAGATGACGCCGCCGTCCCGAGGAGACGATCGCATGGTCTTCACGACCCATCTCTTCCTCTTCTATTTTCTTCCCACATTCCTGATCCTGTATTACGCGCTGCCCTTCCGCTCGCGAACGGCCCTGATCGCGGCGGGCAGCTATCTGTTCTACGGATGGGCCAACCCGCTCTGGCCGCTCCTGATGTTCGCCAGTTCGGGCGTGGACTATCTCTGCGGGCTTGGCCTGCTCCGGCTCTCGGGCCTGCCCCGAGAAGGCAACCTGCCCCCGATCTTGCCAAAAGACCAGCCACGTAGCCGCGCCCAGCGGACACTTCTCATCGGCTCGATCGCCTCGAACATGGCCCTGCTGGCCTTCTTCAAGTACTCCGGCTTCGCCGTTGAGAACCTCAACGCACTCTCCGAGATCCTCGGCATGGGGACCGACCTCGTCCCCGCGCTGAAGGTAGCGCTGCCGGTCGGGATCTCCTTCTACACGTTCAAGTCGATGAGCTACGCGATCGACGTTTACCTCGGCGACGCCCGCCCGATGGTCAACTTCGTCGATTTCTGCTGCTTCGAGGCGTTCTTCCCCGACCTCGTGGCCGGGCCGATCGTTCGCTACGGAGCAATCGAACAGCAGATGCGCGAGCGGTCGCACACCGCCGACAAGTTCGCGCGGGGCGTGGTTTTCTTCGCGATGGGGATGGCCAAGAAGATCCTGATCGCCAACCCTCTGGCGCAGGTCGCCGACGCCGCCTTCCGGGCCGGCGGTCTGCACTGGTACGACGCCTGGTATGGGATCGTCGGCTACGCCTTCCAGATCTACTTTGACTTTTCGGGCTACTCGGATATGGCCGTTGGCCTGGCCCTGATGCTGGGCTTCGTCCTGATCCGAAACTTCGACTCGCCCTACCAGGCCGATAGCATCACCGATTTCTGGCGGCGATGGCACATCAGCCTCTCGACCTGGCTTCGGGATTATCTCTACATCCCTCTTGGCGGCAACCGCCTCGGCCCCGTTCGGACGTATGTCAATCTGATGCTGGTGATGTTGATTGGCGGGCTCTGGCACGGAGCGAGCTGGAACTTCGTGATCTGGGGCGCGATTCACGGCGGGATGCTGGCCTTCGAGCGGATGCAGGGGAAGCAAGGGCCCTACGCCCGGCTGCCGAGGGGATACCGGGTCGCGATCACGTTCGGGGTGGTCTGTCTGGCCTGGGTGTTTTTCCGGGCGGAGACGCTGCCCCAGGCGGCGACGTATCTGGCCTCGCTCTTCGGCCTGGCCCAGACAACCCTCGCGAGCGACGCCGTCGCCGCGGCGATGTACACGCCCTATCACCTGGTGATCATGACGACGGCCGGGGCCCTGGTCTGGGCGTCGCCCGGTTCCTGGGCGTTCTCTCGGCGGATCACCTGGGCCCGCGCCGGCTACGCCGGAGCGCTGCTGTTGCTCTCCGTGGCCTTCATGTGGACGCAGAGTGAGAATCCGTTTATCTACTTCCAGTTCTGAGGCACCGGATGGAAACGCGCACAGGGATCAGGTCGCCACGCAGGCGACTGACCCGGCTCATTCCCGAGCCGGGCACCTCAAGGGTGGTGGGCACCGCGGACGACCTGAACCGCGGCATCCTGACGACCGAAATCTCCCCCGCGCTCGCGCGAGCGATCACCGCCGCGTTCGTGACGGCCATTCTCGCGCTGCCGATCGCGCAGGCCGCGATCGAGCTTCGCCGAGACGGGAGAATCCAGGCGTTCGACGTTTTCCGACGGGTGCCGACAAAGGCGAACCTCTCGGCGTTCGAGAAGGACCTGTCGCGGCAATCTCATGCTCGCGAGGCGGTTCGACCCGGGCTGCAACGGGCCCTCGCCGAGGGGCTGGGGTTTGGTACGGCCACGGCGATCGTCGGTCTGGACGGCTGGCTTTTCTACCGGCCGGGGATCGACTGGGTTACCGGCCGCGGCTTTCTCGACCCCGGCCGGCTCGATCGGCGCCGCAAGGAGCTGGAAGAGAGCGGCGAGTCGTCGGCATCGCCCGATCCTCGCCCGGCGATCCGGGCGTTGCAGGAGGATTGCCGGAAGGCGGGCGTTCATCTGGTGGTCGTGCCGGTTCCCGACAAGGCGACGCTCGAGCCACACCGACTAAGCCCCCGGTACGACCGCGCGGCCTACGACTGGCCGACGAACGTCGATTATCACCGGTTCGTCGACGAGCTTCGCGGCGAGGGGATCGACGTCTTCGACCCGACGCCCGATCCGAACGGCTTCGCGGAGCCCGATCGCTTCCTTCGGCAGGACACGCACTGGACCCCGGACTGGATGGAGGAGGTCGCGCGGGGACTGGCCGAGCACCTGAAGGAACGGGTGCCCTTGATGAGCGTCCCTGCGCGATCGTGGGGCAGCGAGCCGAAGAAGATCCGCCGATCGGGCGACATCGCCGAGATGCTCCGGCTCGCCGGTGGCAAGGGGATTGGCTCGGATCAGACGGTGACGATTCATCGGGTCGTCGAGCCGGGGAGCGGGCGCCCCTGGCAGTCGCGTGACGACGCCGACGTCCTGCTGCTCGGCGATAGCTTCACCAACATCTACACCCGGCCCGATCTCGGCTGGGGCCGAGCGGCGGGCCTCGCCGCGCAACTGGCCCTGGCGCTCGGGCGCGACGTGGATGTGATCGCCCGGAACGGATCGGGTTCCACCGAGACCCGCCGCGAGCTGGCGCGCCGGCCGGCCCCGCTGGCAGGCAAGGCGGTCGTGGTCTGGGAGTTCGCCGCGCGCGAGCTGATGCTCGGCAACTGGGCCGCCGTCCCGATGCCGGAGCCCGGAATCCGGCGAGGCGCCGGGGCCGCCACCCAGGCAGCAACCGGAACCGCCGCGGTCCGCGCCGTCGGGCCGATCGTGGTGGAGGCCACGGTCGTCGCTGGCTCCCACGTCCCCGAGCCGTTCGCCGTCCCCTACAAGGACTGTCTCACATACACAAAATTGCGCGTGGATCGAGTTATTGAAGGGGATTATCGCGACGCCGAGATCCTTGCCGTGTTCTGGGGGATGAGGAACAACGTTCGGCTGGCGGCGGCCGATTATCCGGCCGGGAAGAGGCTTCGGCTCGAACTGGTTCCGCTGAGCAAGGCGGGTGAGGATCTCAGCTCGGCGCGGAGCGCTGACGATCTCGACGATTTCGACCACGTGCCCTATTTCGTGCGGAAGGAGGACGCCCGATGACGGCCAGGAGACGCGCGAGGATTGCGGTGATCGTCGGGATCTGCCTGGTGATCGCGGCTGGCTGGGCTCTCCACGCGAGCCGGGCGGCCGAGGCGAAAAGCAAGCGTCGGGCCATTGCCGTGTTGCGGGCGGCCACGCGGGCGAAGAAGAAGGCGGCCGTGCAGGCGGCCGTGAACCCAGTTCCGCGCAAGCTGCCGATCTTGACCGCCGAGCAGGCGCGACAGGCCCGTGCCGCGGCCATCCGAGCGGCCATTGTCTCCATCCGTTCGGAATGCCAGGCGGCCGCCGGAGGTGACTGGGACCGCTGGATCGCCCAGCTCGAACCGCTCCGCGCCGAGATGCGCGCGAAGATTGTCGCGGGGAAGCCGTTCAACCCCAGCGCCCCGGGCTCGTTCGAGAATCGGTCGCCCGTCCTGGAGGGGAAGGACGGCTTCCCGCTCTTCGAGCCGGCGCCAGACGGCTACCTTCGGCACGCCTACGACCCGGCCCTGCTCGATGTGTTTCGCCGCTCGCGTTGGGTGATCGAGGGGGATCGATGGCTCCGCCAGAAGGGAATCGATGTGATCTTCGTCGCGGTTCCGAAGATGACCGAGGTCTATCCCGACCGCTTCTTCGATCTCTGCCCGCCCGATCGAATCATCGCGCCCCAGATCCTTCGGATCTTCCTGGAGTTGCTGGAGGAAGATGTGGAGGTGGCCGACTTCCTCGGGGTTTTGCAGCAGGCGCGCGACTCCGACGCCGAGCCGCTCTACCTGCCTGCTGACCCTCACTGGGCGCCCCGCGCCCAGGCGATCGCGGCCCGGATCCTCGCCGATCGGCTCTCGCGGTACGACTTTGTCGCACGGGCCCGATCGGCTCCCTCATACTGCGAATGGGATCGGGTGCCCTACCTCCCGGCGATCCAGGGCGCCGCTTTCCTGGCTCTGAATCCCGACCAGCAGCGCCGCGCGATCGAGGTGCAGCCGAAGACCTACCTCCTGCCGAGGAATGGCACCAGGTCGTTCGAGCCCAATCGGATGGACCCCACCTGGGACGATCACTCGCCGGTGGCCTGTATCGGCGACAGCTACAACGTTCACTTCATGGAGCAACTCTCGCATCAGCTCAACTTGCCGATTCGGAACATGAGCGGCGGGGGCCAGTCGACTCAGGCGTTCAAACAATTCCTGCGTGATCCGCACTCGCTCGACGGCTGCAAGGTCGTGATCTGGCTGGTCTGCTATCCCAATCTGCAAATGCAGCCCATGCCCCAACCGATTCTGGACGCGGTCCAGGGCAAGGCGGTCGCGAAGGTATCGGCACCCGAGGCGAGACGACCCTGACGCCGGATGGGAAGGTTTTCCGAACGATCGAGGGAGGGCGTCAGGGGAGTTTCTGGAGCATCGGCAGGGGGACGTAGAACGTCAGGTAGCGTTTGCCGTCGGAGAACGGCCGGCCGTCGGGGCTTTCGACCAGGACCGAGGCGCGCCGGGTGATTCGGTTGACCCGCCCGACGCGCCGGATTCCCTCGTGCTCGAACGTGACCCGGTCGCCCACGGTGATTCCGTGCGCCACGACGGCCTGTTCGCGGGGTGTGACCAGGTCGTGATAGGCGGCCTCGTGCGCGAAGATCCGGCGCGAGAGGGAACGGAAGTTCGCCGCCCGGCAGTTCGACTTGCCCCAGCCGAGGAACTCGGCCAGGTGCAAAAGCTCGTGCTCGAAGATCCGCTGGAGCGCTTCGAGCCGGTCGTGGACCTCCAGCCCGCCGACGGTCACCGCGCGCTCGACGTCGCGGAACGTGCCGAAAAGGAGCGTCGTCGAGACGCTGATCTCGTATTCGTATTCCAGCTCCGACTTCCCCGGGATCGGGCGAGTCGTCCGGGTTGTCATCCCGGCGGCGCGAACCAGGCGGCCGGAGAGGCGGAAGCCCATGGGCAGGGCCCGGTCCTCGAGCAGCATCTCGGAGAGCCTGCCGCGGAAGAACTCGCGATCATAGGCGGCGAAGAGGCTTTCGAGATCATGGGCGCCGATCCGGGTGAAGTTGCCCGTCTGGAGGTTTGGCGATCGCGCCAGCATCTCCTCGTAGATCCGGCGCGATCGTAGCTGGACCTCTTCCGCCGAGTAGAGCAGCGCGAAGAGCCGGGCCTGGCGCTGGGGGCTCGGGCCGGGACCGGTTGGCTCGGAGGGGTCGTCGGCACCTTCCATTCTCGTCGATCGCTCCTAACGTCCAGCGCCGGCGGGCTTCGGGATCATCTGGATGCAGACTGGCCGGGCTACTTTCACTCTCCGGCCGGTCGCGGCGAGCGTGCCTCTGGCCGGGTCGATCCGGAACTGGACGATCGAGTCGGAGTCCTGGTTCTCGGCGAGAAGCCAGGTGCCGGTCGGATCGATCGCGAAGTTGCGCGGCATCTTGCCCTGGGTCGATTCGTGACCGATCGGCGTGAGGCGGCCCGTGGTCGGGTCGATCGCGAAGATCGCGATGCTGTCGTGGCCCCGGTTCGATCCGTAGAGGAAGCGGCCCGAGGGGTGGACGTGGATGTCGGCCGTCCAGCTCTGGCCGTGGAAGCCATCGGGGAGGGTGGAGACGACCTGGATCGTCGAGAGGGAGCCCGAGTCGGCGTCGTAGGCGAAGGCGTTGATGGTGTTTGCCATCTCGTTGATGACGTAGGCGAATCGGCCGCCGGGGTGAAAGGCGAAGTGCCTGGGCCCGGAGCCGGGCTTCACGGCCGCGACGATCGGGGGACGCGGGAGGAAGCCTTCCTCGGGGTTGTACGCGTAGCCATGGACCCCGTCCAGGCCGAGGTCGGCAACGAAGGCGAAGCGGTTCGCGGAGTCGAGGTTGATCGAGTGCGCGTGCGGGCCGCCCTGTCGCGCGGAATTCGCGCTGTGGCCCCTGTGCTGGACGTGAGATTCGGAGGGGCGAAGCTTGCCGTCGCGACCGATCGGCAGGCAGGCGAAGCTCCCGCTTCCGTAGTTCGCGACCAGGACATTTTTGCCCTCGCGGTCAACGATCAGATGGCACGGACCCGAGCCGGCGGAGAGTTGCTGGTTGAGCGGGGTGAGCTTGCCGGTGGTCGAGTCGATCGCGAAGGCGCTGACACCGCCGTCGTTCCGGCCGAGGATCGCGCCCGACTCATTCGCGGCGTAGAGGAATTCGCCGTTCGGGTGGATCGCGAGGAACGACGGGTCGGTGGACTCGGCGGCAAGTTGGGGCTCGGTCAGCTCGCCGGATCGGGTGTCGAGGTCGAGCAGGTAGATGCCTCGACTTCGATCGGGACCGTTGCCTCCGGTGTAGGTGCCGACGTAGAGGCGATAGACGCCGGGCGCGGCGGCGGACGTCGCCTGAGCCCGGGCGGTGCCCGGGGTCGTCGTGGCGACGGCCATCGAGAGCAGGCCGATCGAGAGGGCAAGGCCCGTTCGGGGGAGGATCATCAGGACGGCTCCGGTCGTTCGGTCCAGGAAAAGGCGAGGCGCGTCGGCCCGGGATCGGCCGAGATCCGACGTTATCACAGGGCCGGCGCGCCGGCAAGAAAGCGATCGAGGGCGGTCAGGCCGTGGGAGGACCGCTCACGGGCGATTCACCGATGGAATTCGAGACTGTTCAACGCCGCTCACCGGGGCGTCGCGAACGGCTCGTCCGGCATGGCGAGGTCCATCAGGAGCGCCTGGAAGTCGGGCCGGACGCGGATCGGGTCGAGTGCCGGCTCGGCTCGGAGGGCATCGAGGTTGTGGAAACCCTTCCCGATGGCGAGACGGAGCGTCTCGATGGCCCGATCGGCCTCGCGTGGGCCGTCGATCGCGGCGTGACAGCAGGCCGTTTCGAACCACTCGACGCTCGTTTGCGAGGGCATCCCCTCGTACAGCTCCAGGGCGCGGAGGGTGTCGGCTCTGGCTCCGGGCTGGTCGCCGAGTCGGCCTCGGATCAGGCCCCGGCGTCGGAGCGAGGCCGCCAGGTTCCCTCGGCGGACGGGTATGTTTCGATCCTCGGCGATCAGGTGCTCCCGGATCGAAACGGCCCGGTCGATCGCCTGCCGCGCCTCGTCCAGGCGGCCGGTCGTGGCGATGGCCTCGCCGAGGATTGTCAGGGCCCCGGCCAGGCCATCGGCGTAATCGGGAACCTTCGGGCTCTTCGCCTGGAGAGCCTCGTAGATTGAGGCGGCGGCGCGATCCTCGGCCTCGGCCTCCGAGATTTTCCCGCGCCGGGCCAGCAAAAGGCCCCGCTGGCCGTGGGCGTAGGCCCGACCGAATCGGTAGTACGTGATCTCGGGATTGGCCTCGGAAAGCTCTCGGAAGATTTCCACGGCATGTCGATATTCGGGATCGGCGGCATCCGGCTGTCCCGAGTCGGCCAGGAACTCGCCGAGGTTCACGTATCCGGTTGCCAGGCGGTCTCGATATTCGGTAACAGTCGGATCGGACTGCACGAGATCGCGATAGGCAGACAGGCCCGCGCGGAAGGCGGTTTCTGCCTCACGTGACCGACCCGATTCGGCCAGCAGAATCCCCAGCTCGTTCTGAGTCATGGCCAGGTCACTACGATACTGCGGAACAGCAGGGTTGGTTGCGATCAGATCTCTGGAGACCGCCAGGGCCGCACGCTGCTCGACCTCGGCCTCGGCGATGCGGCCCATTTCGCGGAGGTCCATGCCGAGATCATGATGAACCAGTGCTAGCCTTCGGCGATGGTCGGGCACGTTCGGATGGGCGGCGACCAGGTCGCGGAGGATTGCCATCGCCTCGCGAAAGAGCGCCTCGGCTTCCTTGCGTCGGCCGGTCCCACGGATCATGTTGGCCAGATTGCATTGACTGGTTTGCAACTGTTTGCGGAACTCGGCGACTGCGGGGTTCGATTCGGCCAGATTTCCCCAGAGCTTCATGGCCTCACGATACTCGACCTCGGCCTCGCGGAGCCGTCCCGATTTCCAGAGGACGTTTCCGATATTGTTGTGGCTGGCGGCCACGGCATTGCCGGCTCCGCTGTCGTCGGGATGTGCTTCAAACAACCGGCGGCGGATCTCCAGGGCGTGTCGATACTCAAGATCGGCTTCCTTCGGCCGACCGGTGTTCTGGAAGAGACGGCCGATCCGGTTGATGGTGTCGCCCAGATCGGTGAGGGCCTCGGGTGGAGCGTTCTTCGACGCCGCGATCGCCTGCTGGTCGGCCTCGGCCTTCCGGTAGATCGCGAGCGCCTCGGACTCCTTGCCGATGGTGACGAGCAGGAATCCCATTCGCGACCGGCACGCAGCCATCGCGGCGCGGGCCTCGGTTGAGCTCTCGGCCAGACCTGCGAGGACGTTTTCGGCCTCGCGATAGGCGGCGAGAGCCTCGTCCGTTTTGCCGGTGGCCTCGAGCAACCCGGCAATCTCGGTGAGGCTCCGGCCGACGTCGACCCGGGTCGAGACGTCACCCAAGGTCTCGGCCGCCAGTGTCCGGCGTGCTGAGAGGACAGCCCGGTGAGAGGCAAGGGCATCCTCGTTCCGTCCGACCTTCGCCGTCAGGTCGGCCAGCTCGAAATTTGCCGAGGTCAGGGCCCGCCGCGAGGCTCGATCGGTCTCCTTTCCGAGCAGGGCGCCGAGCTTGCCGTAGAAGTCGGCGGCCGATTGAAGCAACCGATCCCGCAGGACCTGGAACCTGGGCTCGCGGAGCAGGAAGTCGCGGCTGACCCCCGTGTGAAAGGTTCGGATCGCCTGCACGGCGAGGTCGTACCGCGCCTGCACGGCGGCCCGCGATCTTCCGAGCTCGGCGTTGGCGGATGCGAGCGCGGCATTGGCCCGAGTTTCGTTGCGGAGAGCCTGCTCGACCTCGGATCGTGCCTGAGTCTGGACGAACGCCACCGCCGAGACGGCGACCAGCCCGGCGATCATCGCCACGCTCGCAATCGCGACCGCGGTCCGATTCCGGCGGGCCCATCGCCGGGCGCGTCGGGAGAAGGGCTCGCGCCAGGCCGTGACCGGTTCCTCGGCCATCCAACGTTCGATGTCCTCGGCCAGCGTCCGTGCCGAGGCGTAGCGATCCTCGGGCCGCAAGGCCATGGCCTTCAGGCAGACCGCTTCCAGCGCAGGATCGATGGAGGGATCGTGCTTCCGGGGCGGGACGATCCGACCCTGCTTGACCGCGTCGAGCATCTCTCGCAGCAAGCTCCCTTCGATGGGCATCTGGCCCGTCAGAAGGTGGTAGAGCGTGGCTCCGAGGCTATAAACGTCGGACCCTGGGCCAAGCCGATCGAGATCGCCGGCCGCCTGCTCGGGGCTCATGTAGGCTGGGGTGCCCATCGCGCTGCCGGGAAGCGTCTCGGCCGAGCCGCTGGCCGACGATCGCAGAGGCGCGAACTCGCCAGCCTCTCCATCGAAATCCCGACCACCGATCCGCTTCGCCAGGCCCCAGTCGACGACGAGAGTCTCGCCGTGAGATCCGACGATCACATTGGCCGGCTTGATGTCGCGGTGCAGAACGCCGCGCGCATGTGCGTATTCGATGGCGTTGCAGACGTCGACGAACCGCCGGAGGAGCTGCCGGAGTTCCAGCGTCCGCCGACCAGGATCCGCCACGCCGGCGCCGGGAGCGTGGAAGTGGTCGATGGCCTCCTTCATCGTTTCGCCGCGGATGAACCGCATCGCGTAGTACGGCCGTCCCTCGGCATCGAGCCCCATCCCGTAGACCGGGACGATTCCCGGATGCTCCAGTCCTCCGGTGATCTCGGCCTCGAGGAGGAACCGGGCGCGGCTGACCGGGTTCTCGGCGTGATTCTCGAGGATTTGCTTGAGCGCGACCTCTCGGTTCACCTCGATGTCGAGTGCCACCGAGACCGCCCCCAGCCCGCCCCTGGCGTGGGGCCGGAGAATCCGGAACCGTGGTTCGACCGATCCGGGCCTACCGATGCCCGCCGTGAACGGCAGGTGGGAGGCCCCGCCTTCGACGCCCGAGGTTGTCGGCGAGCCGTCCAGCGAGACCGTACCATCGAGCCCTGCCTCACCCTGGACGTCCAGCGTCTCCGCATTTCCTGCGCTGGTGGAGAGAGCGGAGATGGTCTGGTCGAGGCTTCCGCCGTGCCGGGTCATTTGATGGTCAATCATTGTCTCGACGGCCTGGCAGACGTCCCTGTCGAGGCCGGCACGGTCGGCGAGTTCCCTGGTGAAGATCCGGGATTGGTCGTCGGAGCAGGCCCGGGTCGCGGCGTCCAGATCGGTGCGATCGATCAGGCCGGCCCGGAGGGCCATCATTCCGAATAGCTGGTCTCGATTCGCGGCCATCGCGGTGCCTCCCCAGGTCGATCGCGCGCGTGGCCCACCGCGTGAACACGGGCATTGCATTCGGATGGGCATCACACATGTTATCGCCATGCCGATGGGAAAGCCAAGGGTATGAGCCGCTGATCGGGGGCGGTGGGTGCACGTCGGCTTCTGTCTCTTCTGCCGGACACCCAGAATCGTCAATAGAAGAACGTCAGATTCTTGTGGTAGAGTGCGGCCCCGGGGAGTTCTGGGGACTGGATATCGATGGGCAAGGGGTCAAACCATGGATGGGT
>DAIDKV010000071.1 GCA_027449865.1 Planctomycetales bacterium | reverse complement strand
CGAGCGGCACGGCATCACATGTATCGGATTATCATTGAACGTACCTTCTACGACCCGGAGCCCTCGGGCCCCGTCCTTCGATCCGGCCTCATCTTCCCTCATGCATCACGCCCCTCTCGTCGCTCGGTGGCCACAGGGATCGGGGCATCCGGACCCCGACTTCGCTCGTCCGTCCTTCACAACCGCCAGTTCCCATGCAGCCGATCCACCAACCGCAGGAATACGCCCTGCCACGGGTTCCAGGACAGCATCCGGTAAATCAGCCGTCGTCCGCCCCGCACCAACTGGCACGGCATCTGGATGAAGGCCGCGCAGTACGTCGCGAACTCCATCCGCAACAAGGTCCGTTTCTCCTCCTGGTGCCGCGCCGCGTGCCGTGGCGCCACCGGCACCAGCAGGGCGCTCCAGGCCTTCAGGCTCCAGGCCAAGCCGGCCATCACCATGTACGCCCAGTTGCTCAACAGGTCGCCTACCGGTGTCGTCAGGGCATGGACCCCGTTCTTCAGCTGGGCGATCAGATTCTCCTGGTCGCAGCGATCGTTGGCCGAGAACACCACCTCCGCCGCCGACATCGACCGGTCATTGGTGATGTAGAAGAAGTAGCGATACTCCTCGAACAGCCGCATCTGACCCGCGTCGATCCCCAACCGCTTGCGCAGGACGATCATCCGATAGCTCTTCTTGCAGGCCGTCGGCCGATAGTCGAACTCGGCCACCATCTCCTCCAGCAGATGGATCGTCTTGAAGCCCCGCTCCCGGACGATCTGAGCCTTGACCCGTTCGGGTCGCTGGCGGGGCGCCGTCTTGATCGTGTACCGCGGCGGTCGTTCCAGGAAGCCGTACGCCTCCTCCGGCAGCGCGTCGGCCCGGGCCTTCAGGCCGTCATAGGCCGCATAGCCGAACAGGAATCGGATCCTCCCCGAATCGTCCAGGGAATCCAGGTCCGCCGTCTCGGCGATCGTCGTGCCATCCCGCGGCAGGATGCGATCATCCCAGGGGTCCAGGTCCGCGTTCTCGGCGATCCGCGTGTCGCCGCGCAGGAGGACCCTACGGAAGCCGGCGCGGCCGCACAGGGTGATCGCCTTGTCCAGGTACTCGCCGGCCCGCTCCTGCGACGGGCGACTGCCGGTGCGATTGAGCAGGTAGAGCGGCTCGGCCGTATTGGCCAGCGAGATCAAGAGGGGATGGTAGCCCCACCGGCCGTCGTAGGCGATGTCCACCCCGTCCTTGCACTCGGCGGCCGTCTCGACGACGGTGCTGTCGGCGTCGACGATCGCCTCGTCGAGGAACTCGTCGGGCTGCCGGGCCCAGACCCGCAGCCGCGATTCATTGATGGCGTCCATCAAGGTGAGGACATCGGCCTCGGAGGTGAATCGGCGGCAGAAGTCGCCGGCGGTGGTCGGGTCGGGGATGCGTCGGGCCCCGAGGGCGTCGAGGTAGACCTCGTCGTTGCGGCGCCGCTCGAGGTGCTCGAGGCGGGTGCCGCCGGCGAGGATATTGAAGGCGATGTTGAGCACGTGGTCGGATTCGTGGTAGGGGAGATGCCTCTTGAGGAGATGGAGGGTAAGGTCGATCTCCTTGTCGAGATCGAGCTTCTGAGCCAGGAGGAAGAGGGCACCGATGCCGCCGGCGGAGAGCCCCCGGATGCGGGCGGCCGGTTCGTAGTGGAGATTGGCGGCGGTCATCATGGGTACGGACCGCTCGGGGCCGGGCGGATCGGCGAGCCGCTTCTTGATCCGGCGTCGCGCCTCCTGGACGATCCTCTTCTTGCGTGCGGCCCGCTTTTTTCGGAGAGTAGCGCTCACTCGAAGGCCCCCTTTGTCCTGGAATGATGAGGATGTGTTCGTACCTCTATTATTCCAGAAACCTCGGGGGTCTTCGAGCTTTTCCTCGAGAATCTTGCCCGTGGACTATATATCACGCTTGGTTAAGGCCTAGATCGATTATACCGGTCGTATATCGAGGGGGAGGCGAGTCACGATCTTGGCCCTCAGCGGCCCGACGTTTGCTGGATCAGATTCCTGGTAGGCCGGGGAAGCTGGACTTACAATAATAGGGAAACCGGTCGCGAGCGAACCTCTCTGGCCACGGCGCCGATCGCAGATGGGATCGCACCGGGAGTTGCTGTCGTACGGCCCCCTAATACCCTCGGAGAATCATCCGATGTCGGACGAGGCCATTGTGACCGAGACCCCGCAGCCGGATCCCCTTCGTTCGGCGGCCGACGCCATGGCCCTGGCGCTCCAGGCCGCGAAGGACGGTGCCGCTGATGCTCAGCAGCGTGTCAACGAGGCTTTGCCAGCCATCAGCGGATTCGTCAGTCGATTGACCTACACCACATGTTATGCCGTCTCCTACGGCGTGGTCTTCCCTAGCCTCTTGATTGCTCGAGCGGTTCCGAAGGAAAACGCGATCATCCACGGGATCGTCGACGGGGCTCGCGCGGCCCGGGATGCGGTCGGCGGTGATCGGAACATCGACGAGCCGGCCGATCTTCAGGACCACCCGCACATCATCGTTCCGGGCACCGATACGATTCGTTAAGTGTTCTCAATGACATTTTTTTGTCGACGCTTCCACATTTTTGAGTTCTTATTGACTTCGATCCCGGAATGTCGCGGCTCTGCCTTCTGACGGAGGAGCGATGTCTCTGCCCCACTCGAGACCCACCGGCCCGGTTGTCCGGTTTCGGAGCGATCTTCTTCGCCGATTCCCGGCCGAAGTTGTACCATTTTCGGTACGTCGGCCGGAGAACAGCTTTGTTCATCGTCTCGATCGCTTGCCGCCAGAAATCGGAGTTCTGTTGATCGTGGTGGGTACCGCGGGGGTTTTGCTGCCGGGACCGATCGGCTCGCCGTTCCTGATCGCCGGGGGCCTGGCACTTTGGCCCTCGGCGTTTCGCCGAGCCGAGGGATGGCTAGAACGATCCTCGCCGCGCCTCTTCGCCGAGGGAATGCTGTAGATGGAACGATTCCTGGCCGATCTCGAACGCCGATATCCCGGTTCGATCCGAGCGATCTCCCACCTGGAAGATCGGAGCCCTTCGCCATGAACGACGATCCTCAGAACCTCCACCCAGGAGACTCGATATCGCGGGTCGAGCTCACCGCTTCGTGTTCAGAAGCGAGGTCGGCCGGCCTCGCCGGGTCGCTTCCAAAGGATCTCGGCGTGATGCTGGTCTCCGCCGGGGTAATTGGCGTTGTCCTTCCTGGACCCGGAGTCCCTGCGCTGGTTGCCGGTGGTCTGGTTCTCTGGCCGGGTGCCTTCGGCAAGGCCGAGCGATGGTTCCAGAAGAGATTTCCTGATACCCATCGTCAGGGATTAGGTCATATCCATCGCTTCCTCACCGACCTTGAGCGGCGATACCCGGGTTCGACCGGAGCGAATCCCCAGCCAGATCCGAGCGGCTCCAATCCCCCGTCCGAATAACACTCGATCTCTTATCCCTCTTGGCCTCGCCGTTCGGCCTTCTGTGGCCATCGGCACGCAACTTGCAACATCGGTCTCCGCGCCGGTCGAGATCTCCACCGGGAGCAGTCCGGCTGACCATCGCCGAGTGGGATACGATACTCCCCGATCGATGGGCTGGGAAGGCGTTCGCCAGACCGCCCGATCGCGGCGAATACGCGGAAAGTAGTCATCTCGACGAGCGTCTCGTCGCCCGTCGGGTCAAGTAGAATGTTGCGCGCGGCACGAACCGGAGTGGCCGCGTGACCGGAGGAACTCGCTCGGTGGATCGGCCGGGCGACGCCTCTGGGATCTCTCTCGGATCGAGGCGCCGGGTATCATGAGCACGCCGGAGAAATCGTCACGGATTGGGACACTGGAATCGGGGACCTACGACGAGCGGAGTTGCCTCGAACTGCTGCTCCGCCTGCAACCGTTTCCCTGCCTGGTGGTCGAGATGCCGACGGCGCGTCCGCTCCTGACCAATGAGGAGGCGAGGCGGATGCGGCTTTGCGGCCCGCCCATGGCGCCGGGCACGAGTCCCTGCTACGCAACCGATAAGGATGGCGATCGGATCGAGCCCGAGCAGGTCGTCCCGTACCTGATCGGTCGGGGTGCTGGTGGCGATGGTGTCGAACTGACTTGGCACGATGTCGGTTGCCCTCGTTCCTTCCGAATCGTCGCGCGGACCGTCCCGAACGCAGAGGGAAGCGTTCCGCTCTCGGTTCTGAGCTTCCTCGATTTGACGGCTCAGCGAAAGGCCGAAGCCGAGCTTCGCGAGGCGGTCGAGGCCCGCGACGAGTTCTTCTCGGTCGCAACTCACGAGCTGAAAGATCCCTTGTTCTCGATCCAACTCTCGACCCAGTTGCTTCGCCATGCGGCCGAGCGGGAGGGGCCGATTCCGCCATACGTCCTTCAGCACCTGGAGGTCAGCGAGCGGCAGATCGTCCGGCTCGGCCGGCTGATCGAGAACATGCTTGACTTTGCCCGAATTCATAGCGGGCGCTTCATGCTCGAACTTGAACCGATGGACCTTCGCGACCCTATCGAACAGGTAGTCGCCCGGTTTCAAGGCCAGGCGGCGACCAACGGAACGATCCTTAAGGCTGAGCCAGGCCTCCAGGTCTACGGCCACTTTGACCGGCTCAAGATCGAGCAGGTGGTCGGTAACCTCCTCTCCAACGCCATAAAATACGGCGCGGGACGGCCGGTATCGGTCCGACTCCACACCGAGGTCAGCACAGCGGTGATCGAGGTCGAGGACTCCGGCCCTGGTATTCCGACAGAAGATCGGGCTCGGATCTTCGAGCGGTTCGAACGTGCCTCAACCGGTCACAAGCGGGCGAGTCTCGGACTGGGACTTTATATCGTCCGCACAATGGTCGAGGAGCATGGCGGTACGGTCGAAGTTGTTAGCGAGCCCGGACGCGGCTCGACGTTCATCGTGAAAATCCCGCGATTGGAGAAACTGTAAAATCTGCTGGGTCCCTGGCTCCCATCATCGTGGCCCTCGGCTCCTCGCCGAACCCACCGGGCGAATTGGAGCTGATGGTCCATCTCCGGCATTCCGCTTGCATTGGTAAGCAATACGCGTATCTAGAGAGTCCTCAGGCTTGGCATCCGACCGGAGCAGCTGCTGCGCCGGCCTGAGGCGCGGGGGCTCTCCCTTTCGCGTCCCGAGTCATCCATTTTCGCATCGGCCTTCGGTCCGCCAGGAGCCGAAACGGGCGCGAGTCCTGGTGCGTTCCCGGAACCGCCGCATGTTGACTCGATGGCGAGAAGCAGGGAGTCGTCTGCGATGGTCGATGACATCCTGGAGACGGAAGAGACCGGGGTGGACCGGCGCCGAATGGAAATCCTCATGGACGGAGTCCGCGATTACGCGATCCTCCTCCTGGACGTCGTGGGTCGGGTGCTCAGTTGGAACGATGGAGCGACGTTCCTCTATGGCTATCCGGCCGCCGAGGTAATCGGCCAGTCGTTTGCGCGATTCTTCATATCTGAGGAAATTGAAGCCGGTCGGCCCGAGGCGGAGATCGCCCTGGTCGCCGCTGCCGGGCAATGGGCTGGCGAGGGATGGCAGGTACGCCGCGATGGGACCCGCTTCTGGGGCTGCTCGGTCATCACGGCACTTCGCGACGAGCGGGGTGAGACAAAGGGTTTTGCCAAGGTCATCCGCGATACGACCGACCGGAAGCAGCTTGAGGCGGAACTCCGTAGACAGGCGGCCGAGCTCGCTGAGGCCAATCGTCGCAAGGATGAGTTTCTGGCGATGCTTTCGCACGAGCTTCGCAACCCACTCGCGCCGGTGCTCAACTCTGTTCATGTTCTGCGCCAGGCTCCCAACGACCCCTCCATGGTCGAATATGCCGGAAGCATGGTCGAACGACAGGTCCGGCACATGGCCCGGCTGATCGACGACTTGCTGGAGGTCACTCGTCTGACCCACGGCAAGGTTCGTCTCCGGACCGAGTGGACTGATCTCGCCACGCTCGCCGAGCACGCGGCCGAGAGCGTCCGGCCAACGATGAAGGCACGCGGCCACGACTTCGCAGTCATCCGCCCCGTCGAGCCGGTCTGGCTCGAAGGCGATCCCGTGCGCCTCGACCAGGTGCTCGTCAACCTCCTGAACAACGCCGCCGAATTCACTGAGCCGGGCGGCCGTATCGAGCTCTCCATCTCTCAGCACGAGGACCTCGCGCTTCTTCGGGTTCGCGACAACGGCACCGGGATCGCGGCGGATCTGCTCCCACGAGTTTTCGATTTGTTTGCTCAGGCAGACAACTCACTCGACCGGGATGGCGGCGGCCTTGGAATCGGTCTGACCCTGGTCAAGCGGGTGGTTGCCCTTCACGGTGGAACCATCGATGTCACGAGCGAAGGCCAGGGTCGAGGCTCGGAGTTCACGGTCCGACTTCCCGCGCCCCGGTCCAACTCGTACAAAGAGAAAGAGCCAGCAGCAAGGGCTGACGAGGATCGAATCCTAACATCCAGCCTCCGCGTGCTTGTGGTCGATGATAACATCGACATGGCGATGAGCCTCTCGATGATCTTGCAGATGCTCGGCCACGCAGCGATCGTCGCTCACGACGGTGCCCTGGCAGTCGAACTGGCCCAAACCGAGCCGTTCGACGCCGCGCTTCTCGATATAGGCCTGCCAACGCTCGATGGCTGCGAGGTCGCCCGCCGCATACGATCCTCTCTCGGTGGTCCCCGTCCATGGCTGGTCGCCATTAGTGGATACGGATTCAAAGCCGACCGGGATCGTGCCTTCGCGGCCGGCTTCAATGCCTATCTCGTCAAGCCCGTGGAGCCCTCCGAACTGGAACGACTCCTCGAACGTTGGACAGGCGCCCAATCCTGATGGATCAATTCATGCCGGGATTGATCGCTGTCCGACGCGGTGAGATTCGAGAATCGACTCGAGGCGGAAGGGATCGAACGGCTTGACGAGGTAAACGTCGATTCCGACTTCATTGGCGCGTCGTCGGTCGGACTCCCGGCTATAGCCGGACGAGCCGACGATCAACATCCCTTCAAACTCGGGACAGGCGCGAAGTCGCGAGGCGACCTCGAAGCCATCAAGTTGGGGCAGACCGATGTCCAGAATCACCGCCTCGGGCCGGAATGAAGCCGCCGCCTCGATCGCCGAGAGACCATCGTGCGCCAGTTCCACGTTGTGTCCCCACAGTCGCAGCAGAGCCCCAAGGCTGCTCGCTGTGTCCACGCTGTCGTCGACGATCAGGACGCGGAGCGAGGTTGCGAGATGTCCACGCATGGGGAACTCTCCGGTCTCGGAGGTCCCAGAAATCGGGACATCCATGTGGAAGCAAGTATAGCCCGCCCAGATTGCGGTGTACAGTGTTCGACAACCGGATCGGCCGCGCGCCTCGACATTTCTCTCAACATAGAAATGCGAGCTACGATTCTGCTGGAGATCTGCCATGCACGCTGCCGAGGAACACCATGTCCGAATGTCGACGCTGCACGATCCTCCCGGATCAGCCAATCCGTACTGGAATTCTCCGAGTCGCGCCTCCCATGACGCACACTTACGCCAATCTGCGACGATATCTTGAGCGAGCCGGAATCGCTTTTTCAGTACCTGCTGCGGGATTGCTGGAAGTCCGACTCGCGGGAGATCTACTCGATCGTCTGGTCGGCGGTCTCGACGGTGTCCTCAGCCCATTGGAGTTGCGTGAGACGCGAGCCCTACTCGTCTCTGAGGGTGTGGCGCCCTCGCCTGCCGACCTGTCTTCGGTCTTGCCACTTGCCACTTTGATTGCCAGGGTTCAGGGGGCATGGTTTAACCGGATGCTCGGTGAATCTCGGCTGACCTCGCTCTTCCATCCGATTGTCGCGGCCGAGAATCCCGAGAACGTCTTCGCCTTCGAGGGCCTCCTCCGGGGTCGGGACGTCGATGGATCCCTGATACCGCCCGACCAACTCTATCGGGTCGCCCGCGAGGCCGATCTTCTCTTTCCTCTCGACCAGGCCGCCCGCCTGACCGCGATCCGGACGGCCGCCCAGCACGGGCTCGATACCCGGGGCATGCGGATCTTCATCAATTTTAACCCCTCGTCGATCTACGATCCGGTGTATTGCCTCCGATCGACGATCGCCGCAATCGCCGAAACATCCTTCGCCCCGGATCGAATCATTTTCGAGATCGTCGAAAGCGACCATATCCACGATATCCCGCATCTCGTCCGTATTGTCGATCGGTACCGAGAGGCCGGCTTCCGGGTGGCCCTCGACGATCTTGGCTCGGGCTTCGGCTCGCTGAACCTGCTGGGACAACTCCGACCCGATTTCGTCAAGCTCGACATGGGTCTGATCCGTGGCATTGATCGCGACCCCTTTCGTGCGGGAATCGTACAGAAACTCCTGGAAATGGCCCATGACCTCGGCATTCAGTCTGTGGCCGAGGGCGTGGAAACCGAGGAAGAGTGGGACTGGGTGCGCTACCACGGCGCCGACTTCGTGCAGGGCTTCCTCTTCGCCCGGCCTGCCTGTCCACCACCGCGACCGACCTTCCGCAGGACTCAGGCCGACCAGTTCACCGCGGCGATCTTGTGATGCCCGACAGCAACGGCCCCGCTAAGATCGTCGTTCAGGACCATGTCGTGCACATACATCGGCATCTTCGCCTGGGCGAGGGCCTTTGTGCCATCAGATTCGCAAAATAGCAGTAAGCCATCGCTATATCCACCGGCCCCCATGAGCCATTCACCCCGAGGATGGAAGACGAGGTGCTCGACCATTCCGCGGCCTTCCCCTTGAGCCTCTCCGATCCGTCGACCGGCTCGCCAGTCGAAGACCTCAATTCGCGGCTTGCTGTCGAGGTGGTCGATATTGCCGATCTGTCCGATGCCGCCAATGGCGAGTCGCGAGCCGTCAGGCGAGAACGCCAGCGCGCGTATGCCGCCGATCGAATGCCGGCGCTGCACCGGATCCCAGGTGTAGAAAGTAGGCGTCTCGAGCCGGGCCACCGAGCAACCATCCTCAACCGACCAGAGATTCACCCGTCCAACCTTATCACCGGTGGCGAGATGCTGACCATCCTCCGAGAATGCACAGGCGTAGAGCATGGAAGGAAAGTGGTGGGGGGTCATCTCTTCGTGACCGCGTAGCTCAGACCGCAGCGCCCCGGTCTCGGCGTCCCACAGCCGACACACCATGTCGTCGGCCACGCTGGCGATAAGCCGGCCGTCGGGTGAGGCGGCGATGCGCCGAATCCACTTGGCATGCGCCTCGAGCGATCGGATTTGAGATCCCGAGGATAAATCCCACCAGTTGAGCCGCCCGTCGTATCCGCCCGAAACCAGTGACCCGCCAGCGACAGCCAACCCGGTCACATAACTCGAATGCGCCCCCAGTTCACGAGCCTCTGGCCGGTCGCGGCCGAGGTCGACGGCATGGACCCGGAAATCAGACCCGCCGAAGTACAGCAACGAAGTGCCTTTTCGACGTGCGGCGGCGAAAACGATCTCCGGACGAGCCAGTTGTTTGACGACCTTGACCTTCTCAGCACTGGGCGCACTCATTGGCATCCCCTGGCACGCAGAACCACAGTTGAGGAGGAACCACAAAGAAGCACGGATAACACAAAATTCCTTGCATATTTTGATTCATAGACTTTTCTTCAAAACTTCAGTATCGCCTTGGACTTGCCTGATTTCGTGCGCTCCGTGTTTTGTGGTTCCTCCGGACCTTAGTGATCAGGCGAGGACGGCGGTAACGGGCTCGGTGCCAGCGTCGGTCAGGGGAACGGGACGCGAGCCCACCATGTACTGTTTTTCGTGATCGATGCCAAGGGCCTGGTAGATGGTGGCAAACAGCTCGGCGGGTCCGACCTGGCCGTCCACCACGGAACGACCGTTGGCGTCGGTCTTGCCGTAAACGGCGCCCCCCTTGACACCGGCCCCCGAAAGCGTTGCGCTCCACGCGCTGGCAAAGTGGTCGCGACCCAGGCTCGGGTTGATCTCCGGGGTTCGGCCGAACTCAGCGAGTGTGATGACCAGGGTGTCCTGCAAAAGTCCTCGCTCGGCAAGGTCATCGAGCAGTATTGCCATCACGTGATCGAGCTCGGGGACCATTTCCTGATGGGTCTCGAAGTTTTGACCGTGGCTATCCCACCAGGCCCGGGCCACCCGAACAAATGGGACACCCGCTTCGATCAGCCGGCGGGCCACCAGCGCCTGCTCGCCAAACTGGGTCGGGCCGTAGCGGTCACGGACCGCCTGCGGCTCGCGGCGAATGTCGAACAGCGACTCGCTCGCCATCAGGCCCCGCACGCGTTCGTAGGCGACATTGTGGCTCCCAAGCGCGCCGGAGAGACTGCGGTCTCGCTCAAAACGACGGCTCAGAAGGTCACGCAGCTCCGCGCGTTGTTGGTGATCGATGTCCTCGATCGTGTCAAGCTTTCGGAGGTTCGCAGGAACGGTCTCGGTGGTCAGCGACATCGGGGCGTACCGCTCGCCCAGAAACCCAGGCGTGCCCGGCGCCATGCCTCGCCCCTCGGTCGCCGAGTAAAACGTCACATAGTCGGGAACGCGGCTATCGGCCCGCCCTAGCTCGTGAGCGAGGACGGCGCCCATGTCCGGATATCGGACGCTCGGATCGTCTCGACGACCCTGCATCATGAGCCGGGCTCCGCCGCCGTGATCGCCGATCTTCGTGTTGAGCGATCGGATAATGCATGTGCGATCCATCCGAGCCGCCATCCTCGGCATCAGCTCGGAAATCCGGACGCTCGGAACCGAGGTCGGGATCGAGCGGAACGGTCCGCCGGTCGGGGCGCCGGGCTTGGGGTCCCAGGTTTCGAGCTGGCTTGACCCGCCGGCCAGCCAAAGCAGGATCACTCGCTTGCCCTTGTTCTTGAGGTCAGCCGCGACGGCTGGCGTCTTCAGAACTTCGAGCGCCGTCATGTCGGCGGCGAAGGCCGAGGCGCCTGCGGCGATCGTCCCGAGAAAGCCGCGGCGATCGATCGTGTGATCCGACGATCCACAGAACGACGAGGGGCGGGTCGCGGCCATGACATCGGCTCCTGATCGGATCCAGACGACTTAGTGATTGAAACGGAACTCAGGCGAAGTGAGAAGCGCCCAGACGACCTGACGGCACGCCTCGGCAGGCCGATCGGTCCGCAGGCCGAGATACTTGCGGAGCGCCGTACGCTCGTCGGGATCGGGCTCTCGTCCGAAAATGTTGCGGACTGCGATAGTGACCTGTTCATCAGGTGAGGAGAGCTTGAGCATCCGTCCGAGCAGCCGGCCGTCACGGTCGGAGAGGAGATCCTCATCCATCCGTTTACCGTTGCTGAAGAGGAGAGCCTCGGCAACGCCGATCTGACCATCGCCGGCCGATCGGAGGGCCTCGGCAATGGGGCTCCCCTGCTGGACGATCGTCTCGATTCGACGATCGAGTTCGGCGGACTTCTGATCGTCGGGCAGGGTCGAGGGATCAGTGGTCGCGATCCGCAGCGAGGCGGCCAGTTGTTCGAGGGTCATTGGCCGGAGAGCCGCCACCGCGAAGAGCGAGGGACGCGGTGGCTCGCCCTTGCCGCTCCATCGGCTCTCCCGTGCATAAGCGTGGCTGAGGACCATTCCTCGGATCAGCCGCTTCAGGTCGTACCCATGTGCGATCGTGTCGCGAGCGAGCCAGTCCAGCAATTCGGGATGACTCGGCGGGTTTGCCGAGTGCATCTGATCCATCGGCATCACCAGGCCACGGCCGAAGAGCCTCGCCCAGATCCGGTTGACAATCGCCCTCGCAAAGAAGCCACGATCCTCGGGCGAGAGCGACAGCTCCACAAGCTTCGCCCGGGCGCTGAATCGCGGCGGTGCCGGTGGGGCCTTGTCCTTCTGAGACTTTTCAAACCTCGCTTTGTCCAGCTTTTTCTCTTCCTCTGTGGCGTCGCGCGTCGCCTCGGGCTCGGTGGCCTTCCGCCCTGAGAGGAACATCATCCGAGCCGGTCGCTCGACTCCCTCGGTTGTCTTAAACCGAGAGGTTCCAAATCCACGCTCCGCCAGGAAGCCATCCTTCGACTTCCCCAGCAGGGTCGTTCGCTCGAAGAACGCCTTCATCCCGTAGAAGTGGTCCTGCTTCCAGTCTTCAACCAGCGGATGATCGTGGCACTGGGCACAACTGATGTTCACACCAAAGAACGTCGAGCTTACATCGGCGGTAAGCCGGTCGGCGTCCTTGATCTGGGGCTTGAGGTAGCTGGCTGCCATTTTGCCGAGCGTCTCCGACTCATCGGGCAGCATCAGTTCTCGGAAGATTCGATCCCAAGGTCGATTTACGCTGACGGACCTGGTCAGGTAGTCGCGCAGGTGATCGCGACGACCAGCCATCAGAAGTTCGTCCAGTTCTGCCGTCTGGTGACGGACATATCCCGGCGAGTTGAGGAGTCGATCGACCAGAGCCACAATCTTCCCGGAATCGGACGATCCGACGAAGTCTTGCGCCTCGGCATTGGTCGGGATACGGCCGGCCAGGTCGAGCGTCAGCCGGCGTATCATTGTGGTGTCGTCAGCCGTGGGCGCTGGCTGGATACCTTCGCGGTGAATGGCCTCGTCGACGTAATAATCGACGGCCTCCGCGATCGGTCGATCCGCCGGGAGAAGCTCACCGCCCATCGACGCCGGGTTGCTCGCTCCGAGCATGATCCCGACGATTGCGATCGCCTTTCCTCGGATACGCATAGGTCGACTCCTCGCGGCTCGGGGCAAATGGGACCGCCCGGGCGGGAGGGGTTCCCGGTCGTCGTCCCAGTCCCGTTCCTCTCATCGGCAGGAAATCGGCTGGCTGAAGAATAATTGTTAAACTACACGGCTGGCTCTGGTTCTGCCAGGGAAATTTCGGACGAAGGCCGCAGTTTTCGAGCCAGGCGATCGGAGACGCTATTCGCGGACAACCATCAGGCCGTTCATCACCATCCAGTGTCCGGGAAAGGTACAGAGGTATGGGTAGAGGCCAGGGTTGGTCGGGGCCTTGAAGTGGATCGTGAACTGGTCTTGCGGGCCCACAATGTCGGTGTAAAGCAAGACGTCATCGGTCCTGGGGATGTACTGCCGGGGAGCGGCGTCGGGCTCGGCGACGATCTTGTTGACCAGATCACCGACGTTCGCGAGCGTGCCCGGACGGATCAGGGCCCAGTTGTGCGGGACGACATCGGGATTGAGGAACGTCAACTGGATCGCCTCACCCGGCCGAACTGTGAATGAGCGTACATTGTAACTGAGGTTCTTGCCCGCCTCGATGATGATCGGCCGAGCCTTGGCATCCTTGCCTCGCCACGGATTCGGAACGGGCGGATGGGCGATCGCGGCGAGATCAGCCAGGATGGGGTGCGCGGCGATGGTTTTCGGTCCGGGTTGGTAGCCCGGGAAACCCGTGAACGGTGTCGCCATGCGGTGAACGGTCGCGAAGAGATCGACGGGACGTCCCCGGTCGGGACGGAGATGCAGATGGAGCTGATTGACTGGCTGCAACTCGGGAATTTCGAGAAAGAGCGTTTGGCCATCGGCCAGGACGTGCGCCGATCGGATGGCGACCGGGTCGTGTCCCGCGACGCCTGGGTGCCGGGTCGAGAGCTCGGGTGAGCCGTATCCCGGGCTGTACCGATAATTCCAGGCCTGGGCAAAATGCGACCGGGCCCGTCCGGCGATCGACGGGTCAATCGGGAGCGAGAATCGGACCAGCACTCCATTCTCCCGAGCCTGGAATTCCAGCGGTACCTGCGCCGGTGCTTCGGTGTAGCGAACCCGCTGGAAACAGCCGTCGTCGGTTGTGTAGGTCCCCCATCCGCTCATTCCCGAGACGTAGAGCTGGCCATCCCTGGGATTGAACCGGCCCCGGTGCGCTCCCGATCGGAACTCGCCAGGCATCGGCACAACGGCCCCCTGTGGTTGACCATCGACCGTCTCCTGGAGGACCAGGAAGTAAGTCCCAGTTCCATAAGAGAAATGCAGCAATTGCCCGGCGAGAGGACCGAACCGGATGTCCTCAGGAGCGGTGACCTGCGAACCGCTCGAATTGTCGAGCCCGCGCGGGAGGTAGACCATCGGCAGGTCGGGTGGCCGATTCCCCTTTGGGCCGAGGTAACCGTAGTGCCCGCCCGGTCGGATCCGGCAGACCATCGACGCGGGCGTCCAGGTTCCCTCGGAGCCGGGAACGGTGATGGTTCCGTCGGGCGACACGCCGAGGCCATCCGGGTTGCGAAACCCGGTCGCGACCACCTCGGCTGGCCGTCCGTCAGTGGGAATTCGGACGACCCCCTGCTTACTCGACGCGGCGAAGAAGTCGCCTGGAGGTCCATATTCGAGCCCGCTGACGAAGTCGTGACCGGCCGTTGATGTGTCGTAGGTGTTATTAATGCATTCGTAGAAGTCGGCTTCACCGTCACCATCAAGGTCATGCAGTCGAGTGACCTGGTCGCGACCGAGAACGTAGACCTTCCCGTCGAGAACCTTCAGCCCGAGTGCCTGGTGAAGGCCCGAGGCGAAGCGTCTCCATCGAACGTTTTGCAGGGTCTTGTCGAGGCCCTCGACATGCCAGACGTCGCCGACCATCGTGCAGATCATCGCTGAGCCATCGGGCAGAAAGTCGTGGCCGCCAAAGAACATCAACGCCTTCCAGGGGTTCTCGAAGGGCGGCTCAATGTTGTCGATCGCGTAGGGCTCTGATCGACCGAGCTCGCCCCTGGTTCGAAGTACCTGTGGCCACCGCGAGGGTCCGCCGTCGAGCAGGTGGTCGAGTGTCCCGTCCCCACGTCTGGCGACGACCCGTTTGAAGTTTCCTTTTTCGTTGACCCAGGGTGCATCTAGATACTCGACACCGAGTATGGCATAGGAAAACACAACACGATTGCCGTCTCGATGGTACCCAATATAGCGGAATCCGCTCGGCGGCTGTTTCCTCGCGGGCCGGGGCAGGGGCGTTCCATCCATGAGGATTCCACCGAGTAATCCGTGTCGCGTGGGATCGAAGCGGAGGAAGCCGCCGGTCCAGGCCGCCTCGTACTGGAGCGTCTCGGGGTTGAAGCACGCGGAGACTTCACCATGATCACCCAGCCGAACGCAAACCGCCTTTGCAACCGTGACGCCAGCGCCCCGGAAAACGCCCGCCAGCACGTTGCCCAGGTCGGTCTGATTCCATCGGGCGTCGACCCAGTCCTTGTCGCTCTGGTTGCCCCAGTGGCCGAGCTTCCCGCCGTCGAGGCCCGGGTAGGTCGGAAGAAGCATTGGTATCGTCGATTGTTTCGAAAAGTATTCGGCTTCCTTCTTGTAGAAATCGTAAACTCGTCCTCGATTGACGTGATGCTGCCAGGCCGGCCACTCTTCGGGATGGAGCGGGTCACGGACGTAGGGAAACGTCGCCGGCGTGTGTGAACCGGCGACGAGGCTCGCCCCGGACATTCCCGGGCGGCCGAGGTCGAGCAGAAACCGGACGAGGTCCCTGCGCTCAGCCAGTGTCATCGACGCGGCGATTCCGTCGGGCATCAGCGTCCCACCGTCCTTGCGCTCGTCGATCTCCGTCTTCCGAACCTGGACCGTCGCGCCGGTCGCCGGGTCTCGGAGAACGATCTCTTCCCTCGTCTCGTGCTGTGGATAGCCCTGAACCACCCGGCCGTCAATTGTGGCGATCCGGACCGTCTCGTATCCCTCCTTGACTTTCCGGGAGGGCCAGAGAATGGCCTCGACCAGATCGCCCGGTGGAACGCAGAGTCCAGCCGTCGAGAGCTCGGGCCCGATCGAACCTCCCTGGTCGCCGACGCGATGGCAAGAGAGACAGGCGAATCGCGCCGAGGCGAATACGGAGGCTCCGGCGACCGGGTCACCGTGATCGCGGGCGTCGTTGAGCAGGGCCGAGACCTCGTCTGACTCTGGTGGCGGCGGCGGTACGGGGGTCCTCGGCTTCGGCCTGGGACCGGCCGGCTTGCCGTCAAGCTGCGGAACGAGCCAGTCGAGCCCATCGAGGTTGTCGCGGAGCCGTTCCTCGGCATCGTCCTGCGTGTGGCCCAGGATGCCAATCCGACCCCGATACCCGCTCTCCCGGATGATTCGAAGGACATCGAGGTCGCGCGAGCCCTGGCCCAATGGAAGGATCTTCCGGCCAACCCGGTCTCCACCCGGGTCCATCCCGTTGAGATTGATCGCGACGAGATATGGCTTCAGTTTCGCGATCACCTCGGCGAGCCGCCCGAGATGCTCGTGGCCGTGGTGCAGGTTGTAGACAATGCCGACGTTCTGAATCCCCTGGTGCTTCAGTTTCTCGACAATCGCAAGCTGATTTTCGGGCTCGCCGAACCATCCCCCGTGATTGTAGAGGGCAAGTGAACACCCGATACGGCCGGCCTCCTCGGCAAGTGGCCGGAGCTTCGCGACCGCCGCATCGACCCGACGTTCCTGTTCGAGACCGGTCACACGGTTTTCACCGAGACCGAGTAGAACCCAGAGCTGCGTCTTGATCCGGTGCCGCTTGAGGACGTCGAGAATGATTCGAGACTCCCGGTTCAACTCGCCGGGTGCGACCCAGAAGGCATCGAGCGAAACGCCATGGCTGTGAAGGGCGGCAACCTCGGCATCGAACGTTGGGATATGCTCGGAGCGCCAGTCGTAGGCAAAATGCCGGAAGCCAAGCCGCGCGAGCATCGTGGCCCGATCCTCGGGGCCTCGCTTCTTGCTGTCGAAAGGGACGATGCACCAGGCGATCAGATTCTCACGGTCAAAAACGTGGTCGCCAGCCGCGATCGCCGGGAGTCCAACGAGCTGCATCGGGATCGCGAGTAGGACAGCAAACATGCGACGACGGAGCCCGGCGGGTGGAGCGATCATCGGGCGTGGTTCCTCGTGCTTATGGGCGGGGTGTCGTTCCGATGGTTGACAGTGGCGGTGGCGGCCCCTAGATTCGACCGGCTTCCTAGATGAAGGTTAAGGGGGCAACGCACGCCCCGTCAACGACCCGGTTGGAGCCCGCCCGATGGACGTTACCTTTCGGGACCTGATGCAGAGGGGCGAGCAAGCTTATCGGGAGGGCGATCTTGACGCCGCTCGCCAGCACTTCGAAAACGCCCTGCGCCACGATCCGCAAGCGAACGTGGCGCGGTACAACCTGGGCGTCGTCCACCGGGATCTGGAGCGGTCTGAGGACGCCTGGATTCTCTTCCTTGACGTGATCGCACGCGACGGCCGCGCCGCTGGTGCGTTCAACAATCTCGCGATCCTGGAGGAGCGGCTCGGCTATTTTCGGGCGGCCGAGGCACACTACCGACGGGCGATCGCTATCCAACCCGAGTTTCCAGACGCCCATTTCAACCTGGGAATGTTGCTACTGCGTATGGGCCGATATCCCGAGGGATTCCGCGAATGCGAATGGCGATGGCGGACCAGCCGGTTTACTCCGTTCCGGTCGCCACATCCCCTTTGGGACGGCCAACCACTCTCCGGAACGCTTCTCGTCCATAGTGAGCAGGGCGCGGGCGACGCCATCCAGTTTGCCCGATTCCTTCCGATCGCCGCCAGGCTCTGCGATCGCCTGATATTCTTCTGCCCAGAGCACCTGTTCCCGATCTTCGAGGACCTGCCGGGCGTCGCTGAATTGCGTGGACCGGGAGACATCCAGGTCTCTGAGTTCCGGGCGTATCTCCCACTGCTCAGCCTGCCAACGGTCCTGGGCACGACCCTGGAAACGATCCCCGCGAGCGTCCCCTATTTGAGCCCCGCACCTCGCTCGTTCGAGATCGGCCCACCCGCAATAGAGAGACCCCGGCTGAAGGTCGGAATCACCTGGGCCGGAAGCCCGACTCACCTGAATGATCGCCACCGGTCGTGCCGACTGGCCGACCTCACGCCGCTGTTCCAACTGCCTCGTCTCGCTTTCTACAGCATGCAGGTCGGCCCGCAATCGGCGGAGTTGGAGATGTCTGGGCCGTGGTCGGGCCGGGTGGTTGACGTCGGCCGTCGGCTCTCGGATTATGCGGAAACCGCTGCGGCGCTCAGTCAACTCGACCTGCTGATTTCGGTGGATACGTCGGTCCTGCACCTGGCCGGCGCGATGGGCCGGCCGGCCTGGGGGCTGATCTCCGAACGGAGCGACTGGCGATGGCTGATCGACCGCGAGGAGACGCCGTGGTATCCGACCGTCCGCCTGTTCCGCCAGAACCGGCTCGGCGACTGGACAGGGATCGTCCATCGCCTCGCGGCAGAGCTGGCCGATTTAACCACAGAGTGAGTCCGGCGAGAGGCGATCATCTCCGCCCGGTCTGTCCCTGGATGATAAGATAGTAACGGTGGCACGAATGCGAGACGGATGGTCGCGATGGCGCAAGGCTTGCGGCCCCAGGCTCTCACCGACGCTCCGATAGGGTGATCCCGAGGCGGTCAAACCGCCGGCAATCCGGGCCCGTTCGGCGCGGGCGAACGGGGGAAGTCTCATGGCGGACGAGTGGAAACTGAATCATCCCTGGTTGGTAGCCGTCTGGCCCGGCATGGGGCACGTGGCGATCAGCGCCGGCTATTTTCTAGTGGCGAAGTTGGGGATGCATATCCTCGCCGAGTTCTCGGCCCACGAGCTTTTCGACGTCGAACACGTCGAGGTCAAGGGGGGCCTGATCCGGATGGGACGCCTCCCGCGCAGCCGGTTCTTCGTCTGGAAGGATCCTAATGAAAAGCACGATATTGTCGTTTTCACCGGGGACGCCCAGCCGCCGATGGGCCGACACGCGTTTTGCAAGCGGCTGATCGAGTTCGCCCGTCAGCTCGGCGTCGAGCGGGTCTACACGTTCGCCGCGATGGCCACGCCGATGCACCCCGAGCACGCCTCCCGCGTCTTCGGCGCTGCTACGGATGATGAGGGCCTCTCCGAACTGCGTCGTCTTGAGCTGGAGATCCTTGAAGACGGACAGATCGGCGGCCTCAACGGCGTCCTGCTAGGTGTTGCGGCGGAGAGCAAGATGCGAGGTGCCTGCCTGCTCGGAGAGATGCCGCACATCTTCGCGCAGCTTCCGTTCCCCAAGGCTTCGCTAGCCGTTCTCGAGGCGTTCACCACGATCGCCAACATCCAGGTCGATCTGTCGGAACTTTCCGAACAGGCCCGCGAGGTCGAGCACAAGCTCGGTGAGCTACTGGAGAAGGTGAAGGAGGCCCTCGAGGACCAGCAGGATGTCGAGTCGCCCGGCGACGAGGAGGTGCCCGAGTTCGAGCCGGCCTCGATCGAGGAGGGGCCCACTCTTGCCGACCGCGAGCAGGTCGAGGACCTCTTCCGCCAGGCTCAAAAGAACCGGTCGAAGGCGTACGAGCTGAAGCACATCCTCGATCGCCTGGATCTCTACCGGGAATACGAGGACCGCTTCCTCGACCTCTTCAAGAAGCCCGAATGACGCCGCGCGCGGCGGTCCTCACGCTGTTCAGCAAGGCCGATCGGCGTTAAGATGCAGGGGACGTCGAACGAAAGGCCGTCCCCGCATTGAGAACCGGAAAGCCATGCTGAACCAGGAGTTGAAGGATCAGATCGTCTCCCGCGTCTTGCCGGGGGTTCTGACCCCGGCGCAGTACGTCGGTGGCGAGCTGAACAGCGTTGTGAAGGACCACGGGACGGCCCGCGGAACCGTCTGCCTGGCGTTCCCCGATACCTACGCCCTGGGGATGAGCCACCACGGCCTTCAGGTCCTGTATAGCTTGATGAACGCCCAGGGGTGGGCCTGCGAACGTGTCTTCACACCACTCCCGGATTTCGAGGCCGCCCTCCGCAAGCATGGCCTGCCGCTCTACGGCCTTGAAACCTTCACTCCGCTCTATCGGTACGACGTCCTCGGTTTCTCGCTTCAGTACGAGATCTGCTACACGAACGTGCTGACGATGCTCGACCTCGGCGGGATCGCTCTCCACGCCGAGGATCGATCGGCCGACGAGACCCTCGTCATCGCTGGCGGACCGGGCGCGCAGAATCCCGAACTGCTCGCGCCTTTTATCGATCTCTATGTGATCGGCGATGGCGAGCCGAGCTTGCCGGTCGTTGCCGAGATGTGGACCGCGCTGAAAGGCTCTGGCCTCTCGCGCGAGGATAAGCTCGCCCGGATCGCCGGCGCCGTCGACTGGGCCTACGTCCCGAGGTTCTACCAGCCGATCTACAAGGAAGACGGAACCATTCTGGAGGTCCGCCGGACGCGAGACGACGTTCCCGAGGCGATCCGTCCGTGCGTGATCCGTGGCCTCGACGAGATCCCACTACCGACCCGCCCGATCGTCCCGTTCGTCGAGACGGCGCACGACCGGATCGCGATCGAGATCATGCGAGGCTGCCCCTGGCAGTGCCGGTTCTGCCAGAGCACCGTCATCAAACGCCCGCTCCGCCACCGGACCGTCGAGAATATCGTCCAGTCGGCCATGGAAAGCTACCTCAACACCGGGTACGACGAAATTAGTCTGCTCTCGCTCTCGTCAAGCGATTATCCACACTTCGAGGAACTGGTGACCCGGATGAGCGAGGTTTTCTCCCCGCTTGGGGTCAAAATCTCGCTGCCGAGCCTGCGCATCACCGAGATGCTCAAGAAAATCCCGGCGCTTCTGGCCGAGGGTCGTCGCGGTGGATTGACCCTCGCGCCCGAGGTCGCTCGCGACGACATGCGCGAGCAGATCCGAAAGCCAATCGACAACCGCGACCTCTATGACGGCTGTGCTGAGGCTTTTCGCCGGGGCTGGCGGAAGGTCAAGCTTTACTTCATGTGCGGACTCCCCGGTGAACGCCAGGCCGACCTCGACGGGATCGTCGAGATGGCCGAGACGATCTCCAGAATCGGCAAGGAGGTCACCGGCCGTTACGCCGAGGTTACGGCGAGCGTCTCGAACTTCATCCCCAAGCCACACACCCCCTACCAGTGGAACGGGGTCAAGGGCCGCGACTATCTGCGATGGGCCCACAAGTACCTCAGGTCGAAGGTGAGGATCCGGGCCGTGACTGTGAAGTGCCACGACATCGAGCGGAGCCTGCTCGAAGGCATCCTGACCCGGGGCGACCGCCGGGTCTCGGCGGCGCTCGAGGTCGCCTGGCGGCGTGGCGCCCGGCTCGACGCCTGGTCCGAGCACTTCAACCCCCAGCTCTGGTGGGAGACCTTCGACGACCTCGGCATCGACGTCGGCTTCTACAGCCACCGCGACCGGCCAGTCGAGGAAGTACTCCCCTGGGATCACATCCAGATCAAGTACGGCCGCGACTATCTGGCCAAGGAGCAGACCCGCTCCGTCCTCCAGCTCGGGGCGATGGCCGAGGCGGTCTGATCCGCCGCGTTCGATCATCGAAAATTCCGAATCCCATATTCCCGATCAAATTTCGAGCCCGGACGACCGGGACGGTCCCGATCCCATGCCAAGCCCGACCGAGTCCGACCCGCCCCGGCGCACGCGATGGCCCCTGCTGGTCCTGGCCCTCGGGCTCGCCTGGACGGCGCTCATCCGCTTCCCGATGATCCTCAACGCCGTGGACCACCTCGACAGCGACCTGGCCGTCGACGGCCTGACGCTGCTCGACGCGGCCCGGGGAAATTGGCGATGGCATTATCCCGGGACGCCGCACATCGGCATCCTCCCTGTGCTGGCCTCATTCCCGCAGGCGCTCGCCCTCGGCGTCAACTCGTCAACGCTGGTCAGCGGCGGTACGGTCCTCTGGCTGATGGTCGTCGCCTCGACGTTCGCCCTGGCCCAGCGGGCGTTCGGGCCCAGGGTTGCCGCCTGGGCGATCCTCCCGCTGGCCTCCTCGTCGGTCGGGACGATCTGGCTCTCGTCCCGGATCACCGGCGGGCATCTGCTCGCCCTGGGCTGGCACGCGATCGCCTTCTACGGGCTGGCCCGCTGCCTCCAGGGCGGCGGCCGACGCTCGGCCGCGATCCTGGGGGCCTGGTGCGGGCTCGGGATCTACAACGACGCGATGGGCCTGTTCACGATCGCCGGGGTCGCGGCCGGCGCGATCCTCGGGCGTCGGGGGATCGCGCGCCCCGCGATCCCTTCCGTCGGGGCGTTCGCGGCCGGGGTTGGCATCGGCCTGCTCCCGCTCGCGATCGGGCGGTGGATCGACCCGTACGACGCCTACCCAGCGCAGTTCGAGGCGACCTACAATGCCCCGGCCATCGCCGGCCACGCCGAGATCCTGGCGCGCGACTGCCTGCCGAGGCTCCTCTCCGGGACGCGACTCCGCGGAGTCGCCGCGTGGTCCCCGTCCGGTTGGCTCTCGTGGCTCATGATGGCGGCCTTCTCGGCTTCGGTCGCCCGGTTGGGAGCCCTCGCGATCCGGTCGGACGATCCAGCACGTCGGGGAGTCGCGGGTGGCACGCTCGCCTCGGCGTTCCTGATCGCCTCGGCATTCCTATTCAATCGAAATATCTACAACTCTGACAACTATCGATATTTGATCTTCCTGCTGGTCCCCTGGTCGCTCGGCCTCGGGGTCGCGCTGGACGGCCTCGCCCGCCGGGGCGTCGCGGGGCGGTCCTCGGCCGGGCTGATCGCCGCGGTGTTGGTCCTCGGGATGACGCTCGACGCCTCTTACTGGTACATGCGGGTGCGGAATTATGTGAAGGACTGGGTCGTCCCGGTCGCCTACGGGCAGCCCCCGTGGGACGAGCTTGTGGTCGTCCGCGATCGCGCGGGCGACCGGGGGCGGAAGGCGCCGGGGGCCGAAGCGTTCCGCATCCCGGCCGATGTCACCCACGTCTTCGGCGGCTACTGGGACGTCTACCGCCTCGCGTTCCTGTCGGGTGGGCGGGTGGTGGGCGTCCCGTATACGATGTATCCCAACCGATTCCGGGGATGGTCCCTCGGCCTGGGGCCGGGTCGTGGTAAGATCCTGATCCTGCGCCCGTGGGAGGAGTCGTCGTCGGATCGCCCGGCGTCGGAGACTTCCCGTCGTCGGCAGCGCCGAGTGCGATCGGCCCGCGGGGTCAACTGGCGCCCGGCGATGGAGACCGCCTGGCGCGTCGACGGTCGCGACCCGGCCGAGCTGGGCGAGCTGTCGGTCCTCGTCCCCTGATCCGCACCGACCCGAGAGACGCATCGTGTCCACCGCCACCGCCGAACCGAACGCATCGACCGAGCCGGCCGCCGCGCCCTTCGTTCGCCGGCCGATGGGCCGGGCCGACCTCGCCGCGCTCTCGGCCTGGACGCTCGCCCTCGTCGCCTTCTTCTGGGACGTCGTCGCCCTTCGCGGCGCCTTGTTTTACTTCGACATCACCGAGATCAACTATCCCTACCGCGCCTTCTTCGCCGAAGAATTGAAGGCCGGCCGGTTCTCGCGGTGGTGCCCCTGGATCTACTGCGGCCTCCCGCTTTACAGCGAGAGCCAGGCCGGCTATCTGCACCCGCTCAAGTACTTGCTCTATCCCTGGTTGCAAACCTGGCAGGCGCTCAACCTCGACACGGTCCTCTCAATCTGGCTGACCGGCGTCGGGGCGTATTTCTGGCTCCGTCGGCACGCGGGACCGGCCGGCGCCCTCACGGGCGCTGCGGTGGTGGGCCTCAGCGGCTACACCTGGGGGCATTTCATTCATACCAGCATGATCAACGCGCTGGCGAGCGTTCCGTTTGTGATCTGGGGGCTGGAATGCGCCTGGGAGTCGGGTCGATGGCGGGGCGTCGTTCTCGGCGGGCTGGCGCTGGCGTGCCAGGTCTTCGCCGGGCACCTGCAAGACGCGCTGTTCTCGGTGATGCTGGTCGGCGTCTACGCGACCTATCGGGCGATCACCGAGCGGGGGCGACAGGGCCGGGTTCGGACTCTTTCGACGGCGGCCGTTCTGGTGATGGTCGGCGTGCTGGTCTCGGCCGTGCAGTGGATTCCGTCGAAGGAGTTGCTTGACCGATCGCCGCGTGCGGGCGGGCTGAGCTATCGGGATCTCGTCTTCGCCTCGTGGAGTCCGGAATTGCTGCCGACGATGGTCGTCCGCGAGGCGTACGGCACCCGGGCCCGCGATACCGACTGGCTCGACGGCTTCTACCCGTATCATGAGATGAACGCCTACATGGGCCTGATCGCGATCGGGCTGGCGGTCATCGGCGCGGGAGGGGCATCGCGGCGGGATCGCTGGGCGCATTTCTGGGTGCTGATGGTCGGCCTGAGCCTGATCCTGATGCTCGGCCGGTTCACGTTCCTCTTCGACCGGGCCAACCGCATCCCGATCCTGGGAAGCTCGCGCGAGCCGGTGCGTTTCTCGCTCTGGCTCTCGATGGCGGTGGCTGCACTCGCGGCGTTTGGGGTCGATCGGCTCTCGCGTCCCGGGGTGGTCCGGATCCGGGGTGCCTTGATCCTCGGCGGTGTCCTGATCGCGGCTTCGATCCCAATTTTGATCGGGAACTATTTGCCGGTCTGGACCGAGCCCAATCGCTGGGTGAAGCCGTATCACCTCGACCGGTACCAGTGGCTCGGCCGAGAGCTGACGATCGCGACGATCCGGACGGCGCTCCTGGTCGGCCTGGCCTGCTGGGTGGCGAAGTCGGCGACTCGCGCGATCGACCCGGCCGTGCGGTTGCGATGGGCCTGGGCGCTCCCGGTCCTGGTCCTGGCCGATCTCCTGGGCGCCCACTGGTACGAGGTACCGACCGTCGACCCGCGCTACTGGACGAAGCCTCCGGAGACGGTCGATCGGCTCCGCTCCGATCCGAAGTTCATCCGGATGTTTGGCGTGGCAGATAAGGCGTCCGGCGAACCTGGGTATGCGTCGGAGCCATTGGATTTCCTGGGGGTCCGCGACCCGCTCGGCTGGAGCCTGGCGATGGTCTGGCACGTCCCTTCGGTCTGGGGCGAGACGCCCATCCATTCGAAGCGACTGGAGGAATTTGGCGATCCGTTGGGCGTCCAGCAATCGTTCCCCTGGCGGTTCGACATCGAGGGACGCTCGCACTACCTCCTGGGCAAGAACATCACCGGTGCGCAGGGGCTCCGGATCGGTACGGCCCGGCTTCAGATCAACCCGGGCGCGCTACCGAGGGCCCGGATCGTCGGGCGTCCGGCCTACGCCGCGGACGAACGCCAGGCGATCGGCCTGCTGGTGGACCTGGGCCGTCGGAACGACCTCCGCGATCGTGTTGTGGTCGAGGACCCGACGCGACCGATCTCCTCTTCCGCCTCTGCGTCGGGACGGGCGAAGATCGTCGAAGATCTCCCCGAGCACGTCGCGATCGAGGCCGATCTCGACACCCCGGGCTACCTCGTCCTTTCCGATACCTTCGACCCCGGATGGTCGGCCACCGACAACGGCCGGCCCGTCGCAATCCGTCCGGCGTACGTCGCCTTTCGAGCCGTTTACCTCGAACCCGGGCATCACACGGTCGTCTTCACCTATCGACCGGCCGGGTTCTTGCTCGGGCTGATCGTCTCGATCGTCGGGATTGCAATCGGGCTGGTGCTCTCGTTCCTGCCGAGGCGGCGGGTCGCCTTCGTACCCGAGCACGCCACGATCGAGAGCGCCGGGCTCTGGCGGGCACTCTGGTTCACGGCGTTCGGGCTGATCGTCGTGGCCTCGATCGTTTCGGTCCAGACCAAACCGATGCGGTTCGGCGTCCAGGATCGATGGGCCCACACCTTCCACCCGTTTACCTGGGGCTCGGGTGAGGAGGCGAGGCGGTTGAACCGGCGTTAGGGGGTGGAGAGTGAACCGTGCGGCTTTATGTGCGGAACGACCGCGGCGCCCAGACTTACTTCGAAGTCCATGCGATCGAACAGCTCTCTTCCTGTGCGATCGGAGGAAGCCCAGGCAGGCCAGTCGGTGATTTGTTCCGCGCCGTCGTCGAGCCATTCCGGCTGGGGACGCTTTACGCGTCGACGGCGGGCGGCCTGTGGCTCAACCATGTCGCGAGGCCCGGGACCCCACAGTACGTCAACACGGACCTCGATCTATTGCAGGAGGCATGTCGACGGTGGGTGGCGGTTCGCGCGGCCCGGCGCGGACATGCCGAGTTTATGAGTTGGCTCTACACCGTCGATCCAGAACTCGTGGTGCGAGACCAGCGCGAGCCCTTCACGTTCTGGGGATGCGAGTACGGTGATTGTGTAGGCTCGTTCTGATCTGGGTTATCGCAGGGGGGTCTCCTAACGACCATGAATGGGAGGTCGGCGCGGTCCGACCCCTATCCTCTGTTCAGGAAGCCCGGTCGACTCACCGTAGGATTCATCCGCAGGGGAACGCTTCGGGGTGATCACCGCCGACGGCGACCGTCAGCCGTCTCCGGCGCGACCGGCCTCAGGTCGCGACCCGGTCGAGAGCGGAGCCAGCAGCCTTCGCCGGGTCCACCGATCGGCCCGCGGTGCCATGCCGACCGGCCGTTCGCCGGACTCGGCACGCACCGCGATCGGCGCCCGGCCTCGCCGCGGGGTTCAGGGCCCATTGGGGGATCAGCTGGCTTTAGGATCAATTAATGTTCATTAAACTTAAGATTGATCGTCAGGCGGCGATGTGGGCGACACCATAGCTGAGGACGTGGCGATCGCGGCTGACGAGCGTGAAGCCTTCGTGGCGGGTCTGGGCGATGATCAGGCGGTCGAACGGATCGCTGTGGATCGGCGGCAGGAGGGCGACGGCCAGGGCATGGGCCACGGTGATGGACAGCGGGAGGAAGCGATTGGCGGCCATCATCGCTTCCAGGTCATCGGGGGCGTCGAGCTTGCCCAGGGCTTTCTTGATGGCGATCTCCCACGCGACGGCCGCGCTGATGTAGACGGTGTTCTTGCCGTCAGCGACGGCCTTGCGGGCGGCCTTCGATAAGAGCTGCGGGTCTTCGAGCCACCAGAGCAGGGCATGCGTATCGAGCAGGAGCGTCATGGCTGTTCGATGCCGAAGGCGTCGGCGATCTCGGCGGGGAGGGAATCGAAATCCTCCGCGATTCGGACGCGGCCCTTCCACTGGCCGCCGCGGCGTGGCGACGCCTCGACCTGGATGGGGACGAGACGAACCACGGGCTGGCCTGCCCTGGCGATGATGACCTCCTCACCGCTGAGGGCTTGCTCGATCAGCCTGGAAAGCTGCGACTTGGCTTCGTGAATATTGGCGATGGCCATGACTTTCTCCTGGCTTAGCTAAGATTAGCTCATCTGGTCGACGTTCGCAAGGCCGAATGCCCGGAGCGGAGGAACGAGACGGACGGAAAAGGACGTTGCGATGTGGGAGTCTGCGGCCCGCCCGAGGTCGCTGGCCGGGGCCCGGATCGGGCCGACGGTTCGGAGGGGATGGCGGCCCTTCGGCGCCGTCCGTCCCGGCCTCCTTCATCCGTCCCCGAGGCGTCGGCCCCGTCACCCCGCCCGTCCGGTGCCTCGGCCGGTCGGAAGTGGTTTTCTTGACGCTGGCCTGAGCCGGATGGTTTGGATAGGATTGAAAGCGGCTGGCACGCTTTCTGGCCTGGGGGATGAGGTTGCCAGAGTGTGGACCGGCTGAGCTAGGTGGATTCGTGGGATAGCTTGCGCAGTTGCTGGACGATGCCTGAAGCCGCAAGTCCTGGGCGGCCATGAAGTTTGATTACCGATCAGGTTGCGTTCCGGCGTTTTCGATAGCTTGCGCGTGCACAAGCTGATGACAAGTTCGGCTCAAAGCGTGGAGGATCACCTTGCCCAACATGCCGCAATGGATGCCGCCCAAGGACATCACCAAGGCCATCGCGGACGGTGCCGGCTCGTGGGAAGATGATCGATGGTCGCCCATCCTCGTCACGGCCGCGTCGGGGACCGTGTACCAGGGACGCGAGATCCCGGTGGCATGGCAGATCGAGTTTGACCCGTCGGAGGATGAGTTCGAGTCCGCCAACTCCCGGCTGGAGGAGAGGGAAATTGAGCCGGACGGTTACGGCTGGGGCGCGTACATTCAGAATTCGATCCGGAAGGCTAACCCAGCGTTAGCAAAGCGGCTGCACCTCACCGACTGTGAGACGGCCACGTGCGTGATCTGGGTGGAGTCAGACGTGGATTGCCGAGAGGTACTGGAATTGACGTGGAAGCTTGTATTCGCGGAGTAAGGTCGAGGCGAAGGCAGGCCGAACTTGTCGCTGCACCGGGCCGTGGCCGCAAGGCTGGCCCCGGCCGGTGAGCTTTGTCGTTCGAGAGCGGGAGGGTTAGGCTGGTGGCGGTCGATGTGACGCCCGTATTCGTTGCCGACCTTGCCCGCAATCGTGGCCCGGTCCCCGGCGACCCCGACTCCCAACAAACGCCGGACTACGGCGTGTCAGCCGGCCTGGACGGCGGGGTGGTCGAACTGGCTTTAACGTTCCGCACCGGCTCAGCGTATTGCTGCTCTGAGTGGGGCTGCCATCTGGGCTGCAGCGATGACACGTGGTGGGGGTGGCTGCGACGTGAGTTGTCCGCCCGCGGGGTCGAGGCTCCGCCACACCTGGAGCTACACCTGACAGTTGTTGTCGAGGCTGGAGCCTTGTTCTTCGATTTCAGGCGTCCGGACCGGTCGCGTCGCGGTTGGTACGACTTCTCGCCGGCTCAAGGGCATCGATATCATCACGTCATTACAGAAGGGACCATCCAGACACCTGCCTAACGATCATGGATTGGAGTCGGCGTAGCCCGACCTCCAATCCCCTGTTCAAGAAGCCCGACGCCTCGTTTGACCGGTCTCTCGCGCGTGCGCGCGATCCTTAAAGTGGGAAACGCTATTTGGGCCTCCTTAGGCGTG
>DAIDKV010000070.1 GCA_027449865.1 Planctomycetales bacterium | reverse complement strand
GACACCGTGCGTGGCGCGGATATCAGCTTTTACAGCTATGCGAAAATCCCCAAGGGAAAGTTTCCCAGGGGCTATCTCAAGATCGTGCCCGACCTGGTCGTCGAGGTCCGCTCGGACGACGATCGATGGCGAGACATTCTTGCGAAAGTGCATGAGTACCTGGATGCGGGGGTCAAGGTGGTGATCGTGCTCGATCCCGATCCGGAGCGGGCGCATATTTTCCGCCCCGATCAGGCCCCCCGCGATCTGGGCCCCGACGACGAATTGACCGTCCCCGACCTGCTCGGCGATTTCCGGGTCGCGGTGCGACGGTTCTTCGAGTGAGCGGCGGACCGCCTTTCGTTAGTCGCCGTGCGTCATCCGGAGGCGGGGCGAGAGGCGAAGGATCAACTGGGCTCGCTCGAACTGGTCGAGCCAGTCGCCGAAAACCGCCGCGAGCGCCTCGGTCGGAGGCGGGACGAGCCCGGTCGGGCAGGCCGGGCCGAGCATCTCCGAGGCCATCCGCCGGTAGGCCGAGAGCGTTCGGTCGCCGAACCGGGCGACCTCGTAGCCGTCCTCACTCAGAAAGACCACGACCGGGACGCGATGCCCTCCGTTGACGGATAGCTCCGCCCGAACGTCGGGGCGGGCGTCGCGATCGAGGAAGCGTAGGTCGATCGCCGGACTCGCCTGCGCGAACAGGTCGAACACCGGACACTGATTCACGCAGTCGCCGCACCAGGCTCCGGCCATGCAGATCACCGGCATTCGCCGCGTGAACCCGGCCAGGATCGTCCGATGGGCCTCGTCGAGGGCGAACCGCCCGTGCATCGCGTCCCACCGCGTCCGCTGCGAGGGCGTTGCGTACCGGTCCAGGAACGCACCATAGGGCAGAGCTTCGGCAAACACGCTCGTCCACTCGATCATGAAGGCATGCCTCGCATCTGGGAGAGGATTCCCTTGGGCTCTCGGGAAAAATTGTCCCATAGTTCTCCGTCGGCGGTCAAATCCAGCCGAGGGACGCCAGCGCGGCCAGGTGCTTGCAATGGGTCCGGCGGGGATCGCTGATATCGGCGATTTGATAGGTCCACTCCGCGCAATCGCACTGGGTCGAGCCATCGGCGAGCCGGCAGGCGTAATACGGTCCGTTTTCGAGCGGGGGATGGGGCCGGGTCAACCGCCACTGCACGGGTGCCGGCGGGGTTCCTGGGATCCGCTCCAGGCAGTAGGTGCGTCCGTTGATCACGATCATCACAGCGCGGGGCAGTCCGCGGCCGTTCGGATCTTCGCCGATCGGAACAATCACCAGGGGAGGGCGTGAGAGGGCCGCTTCGAGCGTCTTCGTCCCAAGCTCGGCGCGGAGGCGTTCCCAGGATCGCTGCGCCTCGTGGCAGGCGTTGCGAAAGTGCCAGGCGGTCGGGTGAAAGGCGCCGTGGACGGCCTCGGCGGCTTCCAGGTCGGCAATGGAAACGTCGAGGATGATCCGCCCGCGCTGGGCCAGTTCGACCGCCCTGCGCTCGGGGTCGGAGTCGTCGCGATCGCGGAGCGGCGCGGGACGCGGCCGGGCGACCGCGACGGGCGGGTTCGTTTCGAGGCGAAGCGACGGCATGGCTGGCCTCCGTTCCCGGAACGTCGATCGGATCGGTCGGTCAGTCGGTCAATCCTCGGCGCGAGCGGAGAGATGAACGTAGCGCCGGGCGGGTCTTTCCACCGTGACGGGGCATTCGCCTCGGGTGTCGGCCGCCCGAACTTCATAGATCCGCCCGAGCCACTGGACCTCGGCGCCCGGGGCCCACGCCTCGACCCGACGCCGCAATCGGCGATCGACGCCGATGAGGCAGACCTCGCGCAGCGAGGAGGATTTCGAGGCCCCGCGCCCGGACCGGGGCGTCCGCACGATGCTCGTCCCGATGCTCATGATGGCACCCTCCGTGCCGCTCCGCGAATCGTCGCAACCGACGCACTCCTTGGGACCTCCCGATCCCACGTTCACGAGTGTACCGATTGCCATGAGCGGAAACAAGTGCCCAGCAGCGATCAGACGGCCAGTATGGCGAAGAATCAAGGCAGGGGCTCGAGCTCAGCCAGCGCGCGGACGCCGTTGGCGACGTCGCGGAAGTCGTCGCTGCCGTAGATCGTCCGATCCTCGCGATAGGCATCAACGGCCGCGCGAATCAACCCGTTGCCAAGGCGCGGGCGGGAAAGAGGAATCTTCCGTGGGGCAAGCCATTGATGGAATGCCCCGAGCAGATCCTTGCCGTGGAAATCGACCAGGAATTCGAGGTCCCGGAGGTAGGTCTCGGCCGTGATCTCGGCGTGTGCGATGTCGAAGAGTGTCGAGACGGCCTCACGACGGAAGTGCTCGCATGCGGCCGTATCGGCGGCCGACTGGCAGACCCGATCGGCCTCCAGGCAAAGAGCCTCACGCCAATCGTTCGGATCTTCCGAACCAACACGCCGAGGGATACGTCTCTGAGGCCGGCCGATGGTTGAGGGCAGAGAATCCCAGAGACGATGGGTCGCCATTCTGCAAGCTTCCTCGGCGGCCTTCCTTCGTGAGCAACCGCGTAGTGCCTCCGCGACCTCCCCCGAATCATCGGGTAGGGTAGCGACCCAGGCCGGTATACGACCGCTGGCACTCTTCTGTTGGAATTGCTCACGCAGGCCCTGGAAAGCCCGTAGAATCACAGGCGGAGGCAGAAGATAATTCTCGATCGAATGCCGCCTCCAGAAGAATCCCGGCCTTCCATCCGTCATCGAAGCATCGGCTTTGTCCCGCGGGAGATAATCACGATCCAGGACGTAAGCCGCCCTGGCACCGTCCTGTTTGTTAAGGTATCGAACGATGGGCCCCAGCCCTCTCTCGCCGGAACCTGCCTTAACGATGATCTCCGCCGCCAGGACATCGGTGAAGATCGCCTTCAACAGGGCAACGTCGACGCTGCCGGGCTCGCCCTCGCAGATCAGCCAGAGTTCGGCCATGAGCAGGACACCTCATCTCATGACCGCGGGTTCGGAGAGTTTACCGGTCATATAGCAAAATCCATCCGACAACGTGTCACGGATGTGCGTTGAGTGTGTCGTGAAGAAATACTGGTTATCGTCGCCCAAGCGGGGAAGCGCCAGATAGAGGCGATCTTGCCACAAGGGATGCAGGTGCAATTCCAGCTCATCGATCAGCACGATCGAGCGATGAATCCGCCGCGTGGCAAACTGGAGGAGCATGAGAAGGATCATCTGCTGGCCGCTGCTCAGGCCGTCGTAAGAATACCGTCCTTGCGGGCCCTGGAATTCGATGTCCAGGCCGTCATCGGTGTTAAATAGCTCGCCCATGGTATGAGGGCGGCAGACGTGCTCGTAGAGCTTCTTTAACTGGGCGAAGTCCTCCTGCTCGGTCGCTTTCGGGTCCTGGGCGACACTGGCCCTCATCGCCAGGCTGGTCAGGAGCAGGCGAGGGTCCTTTGTGTAGAAAGGTCGAGTTCCTCCTGTCCTGGGAACTCCGCCGAATTCAGGTCCGCCGCGACCGTTACCATTTACATCTCCCGCAAGACCTTCTGGCTCAAGGAGATGTTCGAGTTGTGCCCTCTCGGCTCCCGAAAGCCAGCCGGCGAGACCGGTCCGACTTTGATCGAACAGGAAGACGCCGCCGAGCCGCCGATATAGCTTTGGCCCCAGCCCGGGGACGTGGAGATAGGAGCCGAGATACTTCCGGCCCAGGGGAAGCATTTGGCTTTCGGTCGGTTCCCATCGGTAATCGCCCCACGGATTCGGTACGTCCGGGCGAGGATAGGTCCAACGGACCTGAACTCGACCCTCCGACGGCAAAGGCATATGCCCCTTGGCCTCGCTCCGAGCCAGTACCTCCCGGGTCGCTTCGATCTCGTCGTCGCTGAACCAGAGGTTGGCCGTGATCTCCGCCCGAACCGCCCCCGAGCGGACGAGCGAGGACGGGTGCCATCTCAGGCCAGGGCGAATCTCGGCATCCCTGGACAACGTCCTGAGACAGATGGTAATCGCATCCAGGATCGTCGTTTTGCCGCTGGTATTCGGCCCGACGATCGGGATGACGTCGCGGATCAGGCCGAGTTCGTCGCGGAAGTCGAGGTCGAGGCGCTCGATTCCCCGGAAATCGCGGATGGAAATCGATTCGAGTTTCATGGACGTCGCCTCCCGATCCGGCCCGCCGCGTCGGGATCAAACGCGGCCCCGCGGTCGAATCAACGACTCGATTCTACCGCGAGCGCCTCGGATCGGTCGATCACGGCCGAGGGACGGGCCGCGATCGGGAACCGTGCCTCGAACCGCGTTCCTCGGCCGGGATCGCTTGTCGCCGAGACCGTCCCGCCGCAGGCCGTCGCGATCCGCCTGACGATCGCCAGGCCCAGACCGACGCCGACCGTCCCACGCCGGCGCGCCTGCGTCGATCGATAGAACGGCTCGAAGACGCGCGGTAAATCCTCGGGCGCGATCCCGGGGCCTCGGTCGGTCACCGAGAGAACGGCCTCGTTTCCCTCGCGATGTGTCTCGACGATCACCTTGGCATATGACTCACTTTTGCCGTACTTGACCGCGTTGTCCAGCAGGTTATCGAGCAACTGTCCGAGCAGGCCCGGATGGGCCCGGATCTCGATCGGATCGGAGCCGCCCGCGTGGACGATCGCCGGATCCCCCGGCGCGGGGGATCGGGCGGCGATGTGCTCGGCGGCCCAGGCGTTCAGCTCGATCGGCTCGACGCCCGGCAGGCCCGCCTCGGCCTCCGGCCGGCTCAAGAACAGAAGCGCCTCGACGATCCTCGCAAGCTGCTCGGCGCGGCCCAGGGCCGAGGTGAGCGCTCGTCGATAGTCCTCGCCCGACCGCTCGTGTCGAAGCGCGACCTGAAGCTGTCCGATCAGGATCGTCAGCGGGGTGCGCAACTGGTGCGAGGCGTCGCCGCTGAACCGGCGTTGCCGCTCGTAGGCGACGTGCAGCCGACCCAGTAACTCATTAAAGGCGCGGCCCAGGTCGTCGAGTTCGTCGCCGGTGCCAGCCTCGGCGAGCGACCAACCGGGCTCGGAGGCATCCAGGCCACGGGCCGACTCGACCATCCGCGTCAGCGGCCGGAGCGCCCGACGCGAGAGCCCCCGGCAGACCAGCGCCGAGGCCACCCAGATTCCACCGCTCAGCGCCGCGAGCAGTCCCGCGAGCGCCGCGAGCGTCGCCTCGGTTGGGCCGAGCGGGGCACTGGCGACCAGTACCAGGTACGGCGCGTACGTCCCCTCGCCGTCCTGTGCCGTCCCCGCGCCCGGGCGGTCCTCGGGCCGCAAGACCCGGCGCGCCACGCGCCACGAGGCCCCCTCGGCATCCACCAGCCGATGGTGGTCGCGGTCGTCCAGCGGGCCGAGCCGCTGGAGGAGGGCTTTCAGCCCAGGCGCGTCGTCCAGGTTCGACGAATGGTCCACCCGCCGGCCCTGGTCGTCCAGAACCATCCACCGGAGCCGGTTGGCGCCCGGCTCGCGCCCCAGGTCGATCGTCCGCTCGTGCGGCTCCCATTCGACGCTCTCGCTGTGGATCTCGGCCGCCGCCGCCAGAATCGCGAGCGCTGCATTCACCCGGTCGCGCACACGACGCTCCAGATACTCTCGCGCTGAAATCCAGAGCGCCGTCGAGAAGATCAAAAGCGCCGCCGCCAGCGCCGCCAGAAAGAGGGCCGAGAACCGCCCGGTCAGGCTCATTTCAGGGCGCCTCCGCCGCGGGCGTCGACTCGTAGAGATACCCCCGACCCCGAATCGTGTGGATCACTCGGGGACCATGCGTCTCCAGCTTCCGCCGAAGCTCCATCACGTGGACCTCCAGCGTGTTGGATTGCCCGTCAAACGCCTCATCCCAGACATGATCATAAATCCGAGTGCGTGAGAGCACCTGCCCCGGGTGCCGCAAGAAGAACGTCAACAGCGAGAGCTCCTTGGCCGTCAGGTCGAGCGATCGACCGCCCCGCCTCGCTCGCTGCGCCGCCAGGTCCACGGTCACGTCGCCGTGCGAGATCGTCAATTCCGCCGACCGGTCCCGACGCCGGACCAGCGCCCGGACCCTCGCCACCAATTCATCGAAGGCAAACGGTTTGCACAGGTAATCATCGGCGCCGGCATCGAGTCCGCGCACGCGGTCGGCAACCGAGTCGCGCGCGGTGAGAAAGAGCACCGGCGCTGTGCCGCCGGATTGCCTGTATCGCTTCAGGAGTGAGAGCCCTTCCTCGCCCGGCAGCCACCAGTCGAGCACGATCAGGTCCCACGTTCCGCCGAACCGCATCGCGTCCCAGGCCGATTCACCGTCGGCGGCGTGCTCGACGACGAAACCTTCCTCGCGCAGACCCCTCACCACGAAGTCGGCCAGTTCGGCCTCGTCTTCAACGATCAGGAGGCGGATTCCCATCGCGTGCGTCCGTGGTCTCTGGCCCTTCGTCCCTGACCGTCATGATCGAGGGTCGTCCTCCACCGGCGAGGGCCGCCCGCCGGTGGAAGACAGCGATCCAGCCTGGATCAGCCTGGATCAACGGTCGTCGTCATCGTCGTCATCGTCGTCGTGCTTCTCGCCCTTGCCCTTCGCGTCGCCATGGCCCTTGTGCTCGTGCTTTTCGCCGGCCTTCGCGTGGTGCTCGTGCTTCTCCGCGTCGTCATCGTCGTCGTCGTCGTCGCGGTCTTCGTGCTCCTTGTGACCCTTGGCGTGGGCCTCGCCGTGGCCCTTGTGCTCGCCCTTCGCGTGGGCCTCGCCGTGGCCCTTGTGCTCGCCCCTGGCGTGGTGCTCGTGCTTTTCCGCGTCGTCATCGTCATCGTCGTCATCGTCGTCGTCGCGGTCTTCGTGCTCCTTGTGACCCTTGGCGTGGGCCTC
>DAIDKV010000069.1 GCA_027449865.1 Planctomycetales bacterium | reverse complement strand
AGCCGACATCATGCAGCCGCTCGAAGAGAGGCAGTAACCGGTCGAGATACTTGAGCCCCTGGAGCTTACATCCAGCGAGCGGGTTATCGTGGGACGGCTTCGCCATGCGAGGACTCCGCCAGAATGGCAGTCACTTTGCCTTGCAGAGCCGATCGCGCAAATTTTGTGCCGAACAGACGTGGCCTGTCCCCGTTTTTCCTGCCGAGGGTTAATTGTTTTCCGGCCCGCGGAAATCGGCGTTCAAGGCCGGAACCGCCGCCCGAATCCCTCCGTCGCTCGACGGCGTGGAACTCGGGTGGCGCGGCGGATTGAACGATAGTGTGAGATGGGGCAAGAAGCCTGACGATGCTTAGCGAAGGTCATCCGAATCGCTCTGCGGAGGCTGATACTCGGTCGGCTGCTCCATCTCGGCCAAGTCGTCCTCGAAATTGAAGACCAGCTGGATCTTCTTGCCGGAGGGATGGTTTTCGTTGAAGCTATCCCCATCCGTCTTGAGTTGCTTGCAATCGCCGACGATCTGCATCCGGCGCTGCTGAAGGGCCTGTATGATGTGATCTCCATCATCCGTGCGGATGTCGTGCCAAAGCATCTTCTGAATCTTCGGGCTATCCGCCTCGGGATCGGACAGGTCGTCGTCGATGCGTCGGGCAGCGTGCTTCGTTCGGACCTTCCTCCCCTGGGGGTCCGTGTAATACTCCTCCCGCATCGCGCGCGACAGGTCGCGCGCGAGTTGACCGATGATGTTCTTTTCCTGGGGTTCCCACAGCTTGTTGCGATAGGCCCATCGCGCGATCTCGCGCGATGTAGCGGGCCATTTCTGCCCGGCTGCCCGGTATCGGGCAACCATCTCTTGCAGGGACTCGGTGTAGGTTATCGCGACCTTTGCCCCCATTCTCTTACCTCAATTCTCGCGGCGAGCGCGATGCAGTCAGAAGTCGGACGGATAATGCCCCCAGCCGTCCGTCACGGCCGATTGGATCACTAAGTCGCGGACCTTGACGAGCATGTCGCGTCCCTGCGAGTATTTGATCTCATCCCGTCGTTGGAGTTGGCCGACGATGATGCCAGGGTGGACCCTGATCCGATTGGCAAACTGATTAATCCTTGTTCGTGAATACAGTGGGCGAACTCGGGCAATGAAGGACTCGATCTCGTGCTTGGGGACGAGATGATCACGAGCAAATTCATTGGCCATCGCTTCATCTTCGGATAGATCGCCCGCCCCCGACATCCCTTCGCCAGCAATGTCGCTGTCGATCATCTGGGCGTGATTATGGTAGATATGGCCGAGTTCATGAAGCAGAGTGAACCAGAAGGAATCGATCCGATCCAGCCGAAGTGACAGGGCCACCACGGGAGAATCCCGGTCAACCCAGAGGGCGGCCCCGTCGATGCGGGTACGGGGAAGATGCTCGATCACAATGAACCTAATCCCGAACTCCGCGAGCAGGCGGGGGACGCGACGCGCCTCCTGTTCGCTGGTCGTGAATCGGAGCAGCTCTCCGATCAACTGATCGAATCTGTCCCTGCGATAGGACGATACTTTGAGCGCGGATGCCATCCTCGCGGCCCGACAGAGCCAAGCCTGCTGTGGGGGGGTCGTTACGTCGTAACTTGTGGACTTCCGGGCCGCCGCCATTAATGAGAGCGAAGCGATCTCATCGACAGTGCGGACGCCGTAAAACTCCAAGACCTCCTTCTCCAGATCATCAATGCTGATCGCTTCCCTGATCCAGTGGCGGCGGATCATGTCCTTGACAGGGGCCGTTTCATAAAGTTTTGCCCTCCGCGAGACTTCCCCGGTCTCCTCCTTGACCTGCGAGAGTCGGTAGGCGCCCTCCAGGTTCATCCAGAACTGCGGATCGACCCCGAAAGCCTCCCCTAGCCCTTTGGCGGTCTCCGGCGTGATGGCCTTCTTGCCAAGCAGTATCTCGCTGATTGTCTTGGCGGGGCGGCCGAGCACTTCGGCGAGGTCCGCCTGCGTCCATCCCCTTGCCTCAAGTTCGTCGCGAATGAATTCCCCCGGGGGGAACACTTCGGCCGGAATGCGATTCGACATGCCAAGCCCCCCTCTCTAGTGGTAATCTTCGATCCCGACCACGACCACGGTATTCTTGGGTTGAGATGGCTTGATTTCGACGATCAAACGCCACTGTTTATTGAGTCGCATCGAGCGTTGGTGATCCCTATTGCCCTTCAGTTTTTCGAAATGAAGGGACCTCAATCCGTAGAACGTCCTCTCGTCCGGCGCACTCCGGATCGCTTGCATGCGCTTGCGAAAAGCAAGCACGATCTCACGGGCGAAACCGGCATTGAAATCTATATCAGTCTCAAGGCGGTCCAATTCTTCGTCCGCGAATTCGACTTCCATGCGTGCAGTCTCTGGAGTACGTGACCTCTACCTCCGTCCCGATTGTACGTCGCGAGCGAAGTCCGTCAATGGCCTTGTAGTCCCCATCACACTAAATTGAATATCATCAATAGAATGCATGCTATCTATTGTGCGTGGATAGATTTGCCGGGCGGATCCATTCGGACTGGCTTTGCTGCACCCCTGCGGTCTGCTGCTTCGCTGTCAACCTTATACCTTTCGGGAGCATTCACCGCCCCGCCCTTGTTGTTACATCTGGGCGATCTTCCTCGAACGCCCAAGTCAACCTATTTTAACTCACGGCCTTAGTTAGTCAACAGGCAGCCTAAATATTCTTAGATTATCTTCTAGGTATTTCGGACTCGATTCGTTGTACAGCCCACCGAATCCTTATGCAGGGGGCCATTGTTGTGCAAGGCCAGCCGAAGGATCGGCCCTTCTCGATCAGGCTGCCGTCCCGCTTGCCTCGCGGGTCATGGTCTCTGCCTCTCGCTCAGCGGCGCGGGCGATATTTCGAGCCATCCCCCGGAAGATGAAGGTGTGCAGCGGATAGAGGGCGTACCAGTACAGACGTCCCCAGAACGGCGAGGGGCGGAAGAAAGCCGTCTGGGTCAGCTCCGAACCGCCGTCGTCGAGCGGACGGACGCGGAACTCCAGCCAGGCGTCGCCGGGGACCTTCATCTCGGCGTGGAGGAGCAGCCGGCGGTCGGGCTCGTAATCGCCGACCCGCCAGAAGTCGATGGCGTCGCCGGTCCAGACCCGGACCGGGTCACGCCGGCCGCGCCGGAGGCCGACGCCGCCGATGAGACGGTCCATCCCACCCCGGATCTCCCAGAGGGCGTCGGCGTAGTACCACCCGACGTCGCCGCCGATCCGACGGACCCTGTCGAAGAGCACCTCGGCGCTCGCCTCGGAACGGACGACCTGCTCGTCGTGGATCGGGAACGACGTCGGGTCGAACTCGGGCGCGGGCCGACGTCGGAGGCTCGCGTTGGTCCATCGGCTGAGGACCTCGTTTCGCTGGATTCGATCGAGGGCGCGTCGGACAGCCTCGTCGAAGCCGATCGGCTCAATCGGGATCAGGCGGCGGATCCGGTCGTCCTCGCAGACCATCTCGGATTTGAGCCCCTCGATCAGCGGGAACGCGAGCCCGGCCGGGACGGGCGTCATCAGGTTGACCCAGTAGGCCGAGAGCCGGGGCGTCAGCACGGGGACGTCGATGATCCACCGCTTCAGGCCGAGGATCGCGGCGAACCGGAGCATCATCTCGCGATAGGTGAGGATATCGGGCCCGCCGATGTCGAAGCTCTCGCCGCCAGGCCCGACCGGAATGTCGAGGCATCCGATGAGGTAGCTCAGAACATCCCGGACGGCGATCGGCTGGCTGCGCGTTTGTACCCACTTCGGGCAGATCATTACCGGGAGTCGGCTCACCAGCGACCGCATCATCTCGAACGAGGCACTGCCGGCGCCGATGATCATCGCGGCTCGGAGCTCGATCGCCGGCACGGATCCCTCTCGGAGGATCCGGCCGACCTCATGCCGGCTGCTGAGGTGGTCGGAGAGGTCCTCGTCGCGACGACCGAGCCCGCCGAGGTAGATGATCCGCTCGATTCCGGCCTCGGCGGCGGCCTCGGCGAAGTTGCGGGCGGCTTCTCGATCGCGGTCGGCGAACCCGCGCTCGCCGCCTCCCATCGAGTGAACCAGGTAATACGCGGCGCCGCAGCCAGCCATTGCTGGCGCGAGCGAGTCGCGATCGAGGACGTCTCCGGCGACGACCTCCACGCGATCGCCCCAGCCCCGCCCGGAGAGCTTTTTCGGGTCGCGAGCCAGGCATCGGACGAGATGCCCCTTTTCGGCGAGTTGTGGGGCCAGCCGACCGCCGATGTAGCCGCTGGCGCCGGTGATCAGGATCGGTTTCATGACGCGGCTCGCAACGATAAGGGGCCAGTCCGGATGCCGATTTCCATGCGTCCTATCGAGAGTTTAGGCGATCTCGCCGTCTCGGGAAGGTGAACGCCCAGGCGGATACGATCTATTCCCTCTCCCTTTCGTCTCGGCAGAGCTGGCTGAGTTCCTCACGGAGGCGAGCGACGACGGTCCGGGCTCTTGGATCACGGGCCAGGTCGATCGATTCCGTGGGGTCGTTCATCAGGTCGTACAGTTCCTCGCGATCGTCGTCTCCCCGGATGTAGACCAGACCCTCCGACACAAGCGAGCGGAGCCGACGGAACGCCATGGGGCCGCTCTCGTGGAAGGCGACATTGTCTGCCAGTTCGGAGAGCACGGGCGATTCGGCGGCCGTCTTCCCCGATCCCTCGTCGAGGAACCGCGTGAGCGGGAGCCCGGGGAAGAGGCCGCGCGGATTCAGGCCAACGCCATCGGCGATGGTCGCGGCGACCTCGCGGATGCTGACCGGCTCGCGGACCACCCGGGGCGACGACAGCGGCCTCGGCGGGATCACCACGAGCGGCACGTGAACCTCCTCGCGATACAGGCTCGTGCCGTGAGCGATCAGACCGTGCTCGCCCAGTTGCTCGCCGTGATCCGAGGTCACGATTACCATTGTGTTCTCCAGCAGTCCACGCTGACCCATCTCGTTGAGGAGCTGGCCGATTTGGTAGTCGATGTAGGCGATGCAACTGTCATAGCTATCTCGATACAACATCAGCGCATCCTCGACGATCCGACGAGGCGTGTACCCAGCCGGCAAGGGCCTCCCCTGCAACAGGTCCGACAGCCTGTTGTCCATCTCAAGCTGTTCGGCCACGGGCCGGGCCGCCATTCCGAAGCGGGGCGAAGGCGCCTCGTGGAGGAGGTATGGGCGATGGGCGTCGAAGTAATTGATGAACACAAAAAAGGGTTTTTCCGCCGGGCGGTGATCCAGCCATCGGAGAACGTCGCGGTTGATCATCCTCGCTGTCTTGCGACGGAGCAACTCCCCGTGTTCGTGGAGCTTCGGGTATCCCAGCGCCCGGTTGACGCGCCGGCCCAGGGCGGAATTCTCCAGGATCTCGACGAGGGAGATTGTCCGGTTTTCGCAGGCATCCTCGTACCGGGCGAAGCCACGGCCCAGGCCATACGCGGCGCTACAGTAGTCGACATTACCGACGAATCCGGCGGTCGCGTATCCGATTCCGCCCAGAGTCTCGGCCAGGGTCGGGTAGGTCGCGTCGAGCGGGATACCCGACCGAACAGAGAGTTCGTGGGGCCATCGGCCGGTTAAAAGGCTGGCATGCGTCGGGGTGGTCCAGGGAGCCGGTGACCGGGCCTCGGCGAAGACCAGGCCGTGGTCCGCCAGCCGTTCCAGGTTCGGCACGGTCGGACGATGATGCCCGTAGAGGCCCAGCGACCCGGCTCGGACGGTGTCGAGGACGATCAGGAGCACATTCGGCGACCCGGGCCTCGCGGGCGGGACCATCGCCATGGCCCTGCGCTCGGCCGATCCGGCCCACAGGTACGCCATCGCGCCGAACCCCACCATTGCCGAGGCCAGCCAGAGCCCGCTCACCCGGACCAGCCGATCAAACCTCACCGCCTGGCGCCCGAGCCAGGCCCCGATTTGTTCGCCCAGCCCGCATGCCAGCAGTGCTGCGGCAATCGGATGCAGCTCCTGAATGCTTAGCAGCAGCGCTAACGCCGACATCCCGACCCAGACCCGAGGCGCCATCCACCGCGTCCAGGACACCCGCCCCATCGCCAGCCCAGCGATAACTACCCCCGCCGCCCCGAAGATGATCGCCGCTGAGGCGGGCACCATCCACTCGAAGTGGTCATTTGTGCGGACTGTCGCGTCCGTCACGTGCGGGTGGATCGTTCTTTGCACGACGACCAGCAACAGATCAAGCCACCCCGTGACAACCCCGAACCAGAGGGTCGTCGCGAACAGCCCGGCTGCCTCGCACAGCCTGGGCGCCATGACAGGAAACGAATTTTTCATGTTCGACACCGTGGACCGGTGCCTCCGAGACGGCCCTTGTAGCTTGGGCGACCCGGCGTGGGATGCTATCGGATAGAGCAAATATGTCAAGGCGAAATGCGAAGCCTGCGACGGTTCTGCCCGCGGCCCAATATCAGCGAGCCGCCAGGCATTGCCGAGATTGTGTGCAGCATCTCATTCGCGACTGGGACTTTCGCGTTCCTGTTCCGTCGGCTCTCGCGTCTTGAGGAAACGCGCGAGGTTGGCCGCGGTCTGGCGAGCGGTGGGGTGGTCGGAGCCGAGAATCCGGGCGGCTTCCACTGTGGCGTGACGATAGTAGCGTTCGGCGTCGGCACGGTTTCCCTGGTCGCGGGCGACGTCCCCCTGGTTGGTCAGGGCGAGGATCAGGTCGGGGTGGTTCGAGCCGCTGGCGCACTGGATGTCGTGTGCGAATCGGTAGGCCAGCTCGCGGGCCTCGTCGAGTTTCCCACGCTCGCGGAGGAGCCGGCTGAGCAGGTAGACCGAGCGGAGGGTCGCGGCGTGATTGGGAAGGAAGACGCGGTCGCGGTCGCGGAGGTTCCGGCGGAGGACGGCCTCGGCCTCGTCGAGATTGCCGAGATGCCAGAGCGCCGAGGCGAGCCGCTCGTCGGCGTCGAGTGTGACTGGGTCGTCGGGGCCGAGGCTCCGTCGGCAATCGTCGAGGTTCCTGCGCAGGCTTGCCACGGCCTCGGCCGCGCGATCGGTTCGGTCAAGCAAGGTTCCGAGCCGGTTGACGGCGAGCAGCCCGACGCGGCCGCGCGGGCCGTTGGCCTTTGCGTCCAGGTCGATCGCCCGGCGAAGTTGCTCCTCGGCGGGTCCGAACTGGCCGAGCGAGAGGTAGGCGCCGCCAACTGTCTCGCGGACCTGGGCCTCGACGTCGGGCTGGTCGTCGAGCCAGCCGCCGAGTCGGGCCGCGGCATCGTCGAGTAGCTCGCGGACGGTCGGATTCCGGCCGATCGGGTCGAGTTCGGCGTCGGCTCGAGCGAGCAGGCGATCGGTCAGCAGTTCGACGACCGCCTCGGCCCTTGCCCGCTCTCGGACCGCCTCGCGCCACTTCCAGGCGACGCCCGCGAGTCCCGCGACGATCGACAGAGCCGCCACTCCAGCGGCCGTCGCCAACATCTTGTTGCGGCGGCACCACATCCCCGCCCGGACCATCGCCGGCACTGGTCGAGCCCGGATCGGCTCGCCGCCGAGCCATCGCTTCAGGTCCTCGGCCAGTGCGAGGGCGCTTTCATAGCGTCGCGACGGGTCCTTTTGAAGACACTTGCCGCAGATCACCTCCAGGTCGCGCGGAACCTTTGGGTTGATTCGTGAGGGGGGCTCGGGCTCCTGGGTCCGAACCAGGTCGAGCATCTCGACGAGCGTTGTCCCCGAAAACGGCGCCCGGCCGGTGAGGAGGGCATAGAGGATCGTCCCCAGGCCGTAGACGTCGGTGGCCGTCGAGACGGTGCCCGGGTCCCGGCTTGTCTGTTCGGGAGCCATGTACGAGGGCGTCCCGATCAGAGCGTCGGTACGGGTGAGTCCCGCGTCGATGTCGGTCCGCTTGGCGAGACCGAAGTCCGTCACGTGGGGCTCGCCGAGAGAGTCGACCAGGATGTTCGCCGGTTTGAGGTCACGGTGCAGGACGCCGCGTCGGTGCGCGTGGTCGATCGCCTCGGCGATGGTCGCAACCAGCCGCGCTGAGGCCCGGGGGTTGTCAAGGTACTCGTCGAGGCGGCGGTCGAGGCTCACGCCGTCGACCAGCTTCATGCTGAAATACGGCTGGCCGCTGCTCTGTCCGACCTCGAAAATGGGGACGATGTGCGGGTGGTCGAGGCGGGCAACGGCCTCGGCCTCGTTGCGGAACCGGAGTAGCTCGGCGGCCGTCGCGAAGCCGCGCGACCGGATCAGCTTGAGGGCAACCGGGCGGTCGAGCGCCACCTGCCGGGCCTCGTAAACAACCCCCATTCCGCCGCGCCCGAGCCGTTTGTAGACCTCGTATCCCGCGCCGAGCAGGCCGTCGACCTCGCCGGGCTCAAGGCGGCCGTCACCACTGGAATCGGGGTCGTCTGGCCGGGTCTTCACCTCGGAATCCGACACGGGCCGGGTCTGGGCAAAGATTGAGTCGACCACCTCGCTCAGGCCAGGGAACCGGGCGAGGTACGACGCGGCTGCCGGAGACTCACCCCGACGTCGCCGGTACTCGACCTCAAGCCCCAGCAGGTCGCGGAACGCCGCGGCCCGCGCTGGTCCCTCGATCGCCGCCAGATGCGCTGACAGATCCGGATCACCGCCGGCCCGCAACGCGTCTTCAAACCGGTCGCAGGCTGCGTCGACCTTCAGGAAATCGGAGACTGGGACGCGCGGCTGGTCGATTGCGGCGCGGTGGCTCATTGGCGGATCTCCGATCATCGATTCCGGTCTTGCTTATCTGGTCCCCGTTCCCCTGGCGTTACTTATTTTGAGATTTGTGCTCTGGCGAATTCAAGGTAGGATTGGAACGCAGGATCCGATCACGGCGAATCATCCTCGCCCCAGATGGCCTGGATGAGCCGGAGCTTTCGGTCGACGGTCTTGGTGGAGACGCCGAGCGACTGGGCGATCTCCTGCGTGCTCCGTCCCTCGAGCCGGAGCAGCGCCACGACCCGCAAGGTGGAGTCGCCGAGCCGGTCGAAAAGGCGTCGGCAATCGTCGGAGAAGCGAGCGGCTTCCTCGGGGGTCGGCTCACGACTGAGGACCTCGGCCACGCCCTCGCCAGGGCCGGCCAGGGCCGATTCGCCCAGAACGTTGCCTCCGCCTCGCTTCTGCCGCATCTGGTGGCGAACGGCCTCGAGCGCCTTTCGGACGGTGATGGTCGCCAGGATCCGCCAGAGGTCGTCACGGTCGTCGAGTCGAGGAAACTGGCCGCGGCTGGCCCGGTCGCAGAAGCTCCGGAAGGCGCTGATGGCGACATCCTCCTCATCGAACGCCCGTCGGCAATGCGATGGGAGCCGAGAACCGGCCAGCCGAACCAGCCGGTCGAAGTAGCCGTCCCAGAGCCGCTGGATCTCCGTTGTGTTGCCCGCCTTGATCCCCTCGATCCAGCTTGTGACCGGGTCGTCATGAGACATGGCTTTTCCCTTTTCTTCCGTTGACCCCGGCGAATCCGGGCCGGAACGGGCCCGTGTCCACGCCTACCGAATTCCTCGTCGACGCGGTCCAGACCGTTTATCGCGGATACTTGAGGATTTTGTCCGTCCGCCGTACGCTTCGGCAATGGTTTTCGCGGAGGTCCATGCCATGCGTCCCTTGAGGCGGGGTTTCACGCTGATCGAGTTGCTGGTCGTGATCGCGATCATCGCGGTCCTGATCGCAATCCTCCTGCCAGCGGTGCAAGCCGCGCGCGAGGCCGCGCGCCGGATGCAATGCTCCAATAACATGAAGCAGATCGGCCTGGCCATGCACCAGTATCATTCGACTTATGACTGTTTCCCGCCAGCCGGTAGCGTGGACATCCTGGGCAATTCCACGGGCAGCGGACGGGTCCCGCAGACGGCCTCCATCCACCTGCGACTGACCAATTACCTCGAGCAACGCGCCGTTTACGATGCCTACAACTTCCTGATCGGCGACGTCTTTCAGGGCGCGGCCGTCCCAGCCAACACGACGGTGATGTCGACTTCCATCCCGGGATACCTCTGCCCATCCGACCCGAACCCTGGCAGTAAAGCCAACCTGGCTGGCGGCTACGGCGTTCCGGTGACGATGGTCAACTATGCGGTCAACGGTGGGGTGAACCGGTGGAACTTCGGCGGCCGGACCAATGGCACCGCCTGGTGGCTCGGTGCCAATCCCAATTTCGGCGCCGTGGTCCGGATTTCGAGTGTGACCGATGGCACCAGCCAGACGGCGGCCTTCGGCGAGTGGGTGAAGGGCCGGTCGGGCCTGAATGCTCCCGGGCTCAACCTTGTCTACGCGATCGGAGGCTACCTGAATGGCGGCCCGGCCGCCGACAATCGCGTCTGCCAGTCCGCCTTGAATCCGCTCTGGGACTTCAAGGGAGAATACTGGACGCTCCAGGACACAGGTCGCGGCGGGCCCTATTACCACGTGATGACGCCCAACCAGAATGCCTGCGCGGTGAGTGCGGCGTTCGGAAATACCGACTCGTTCATCGGCATGAGTTCGTGGCATTCGGGCGGGGCGAATCTCCTCCGGCTCGACGGCTCGGTTCGCTTCGTGGGGTCAGGGGTCAACCTGGCAACATGGAACGCCATGGGAACGCGGGCACTCTCCGAGGTGATCAGCGCCGATGCCCTGTAAATCCCGTCCCGCGATCGGCTAGACTCGACTGTCCTGCCGGTGTGGCGGGAGTTGTTGCATCCCTTGCGACTGATCCTCCGATGCTGGAATCGAGCCCGCGAATCCCCGCTGAATCTTCCGCCCGACGCGCGGGGCGTCCCTGGCTGGCCGTGCGCCGGGTGCTTCGGGCCTCGCGACTGCGACTTCGGACGATGGCCGACCGTCCCGACCGCCGATTGCTTCGCCGACTGCGACGCCTCGACCTGATTCGGGGCCGGGTTGCGATCGATCGGCTTGGCGGCGGGATCACGAATCATAACTTCGCGGTCGGCGCGCCCGACGGGAAATACATGGCCCGGCTCGGCGAGGATTTACCGCTGCTGGGCGTCGACCGACGCAACGAGGTGGCCTGCCACCGGGCCGCGGCCGAGCTGGAACTGGCGCCCAGGCTGGTGTATCACGAACCGGGCTTGCTGGTCTCTCGATTTGTCGAGGGCCAGACGATGACCGCGGCCGATCTCCGCGATTCCGGCCGCCTGGCCCGGGCCGTGGCGCTCTTGCGTCATTTGCACCAATCGCGTGACGAATTGATCGGTGAATTTCTCTCGTTCTGCCCGTTTCGGGCGTCGTTCACCTACGCGAGGACAGCGGCGCGCCTCGGCGCGGCGCTCCCGGCCGGCCTCGGCGCGGTGCTGGAGGATGCCTTGCGACTCTCGCGACGGATTGGCCCGTTCCGTCCCTCGCTCTGCCACAACGACCTGCTCCCGGCCAACTGGATCGACGACGGCCGGCGTCTCTGGCTGGTCGACTGGGAATATGCCGGGATCGGCCACCCGCTTTTCGACCTGGCGAACCTGGCGGCGACCTGTGGCCTCGAATCCGACCGCGAGCCCGAGATCCTCGAGGTCTACCGAGGCCCCAACACCGGCCCGATCGATCCCGCCGAGCTGGCCGAATTCCGGATCTTCCGCGCGGCCTCTCTGCTGCGCGAGGCTCTCTGGTCGGAGGTCCAGACAGTCGCCTCGGACATCGATTTCGACTACCGCCGATACGCCGACGAGAACCATCAAGCCTACCGCGAATATCGGACGCGGCTGGAGATCCCGTTCTGAAACGGCGTGGTGCGGGCGACAGGGCCAGAGCTCAAGGTTACGATCGACGAAGCGGGAGCCCGAAGGCTATCCGTCTGTCTCTTGCCCGGAGGTCGTGGAGATCATGAGCCATCCCGTTCGTCGGCCGAGCGTTGGGATCGAGTCGCTCTCCATCCGCGATTTCCGGGGGATCGACCGGTTGGACCTGGATTTCCGCGGTCCCGACGGGTATCCCAACTCTCTCGTCGTCCTTGCCGGCCCGAACGGATGCGGTAAGACGACCGTGCTTGAGGCGGCCCTGATCCTGGTCGGTGGAGTCGAACTCATCACTGGCCGGCGTGGCAGCCCCGCGATCCGGCGAGGGGCGCGGGATTACCTCATCAGGGCCAACGTTCGGCTTCACGATGAGACCCGAACGAGTAGCGACTTCCCCCGCCTTTCCATTCCGTCCGTGGATTCCGTCCCGCACTGGTATTTTCCATCATCTCGGGCCCCTTCCTTCGTGGGACACGTTGCTCCTACCGTGGGGAGATCTGAGGGACGGCCCTCGGACATGGGGCGGAATGCACTCCTGGAAATCAAGCAGCTATTAGTGAACGCGGCAACGATCGAGCGGTTCGTGAGTGCGCCGCCTCAGTTCGTCTCGTACTCCTCGATAATCCAGGAAATCAACAACGCCTGGCGGCAATTCTATCCAGAATCCGGACAGAATTTTACCGTGGAAATCGTCTCGCCCGACGAGTCGAAAATCGGTGGCTTCGACGTCTACCTGAATTCCCCGGATGGTACTCGCATCGAGGTAGACCTCCTGAGTTCAGGCCAGCTCGAGCTTTTTCTCTTCCTGAGCACTCTGGCGTTGAATCAGGATCGAGAAGGGATCATCTTCATCGACGAGCCCGAGCTCCATCTCGACCCGCAATGGCACCGGCCGATCCTGCGGAGTCTCTTGCGGCTCCGGCCTCGCGCTCAACTGGTGGTCGCCACCCATTCGCCCGAGATCTACGACGCCGCGGCCTCGTACGAGCGCCATTACCTGGTGCCCGAGGACGATCCCCGTTCGTGGTTATGGGCCCGGCATGATCGCGTGGAATCGGGGGCCTGAAATCCGTGGCACGAGACGTCGAAAGCGGCAGCCGGATCTGCGACTTCCAGAAGGCCAAACTAGACCCAGAAGAGAACGGCACGTCCTGTGGCTTCCAGGCGAGAATCTGGGCGATCTGGGGGACGCTCATTCTGCCCAGTCTCTTGCCCATCTTCCTTGGGGACGTGCCATTCGACCCAGAAGAGAAAGCCCAGTTCGATGAAGACCTCGCGAAAGGAGTCGGCGCCTGGCAGCGGGACAACAACAGTGTCCCCGAAAACCTAAAGGAACTCCTCGCCGCCCTTCGCCAGCGGATCGCGCCGCCTCCAGAAGGCCTGCCTCGATAAAAATGATCACGTTGGCCGAGGCCGTGGCGCCCGGCGGACTCCCAGGATTGGGACCGGCTGGAGCAACTCGCCCGAGCCGATCAACGCGCCGAGAATCACTGTCGCCAGAGAGATCAAAATCCCAACAGCCGACCACCACGAGGCCCGACGCGCCGCTTCGCGGGCCGTCGCGTCGCCGCCCAGCTCGCGGCTGACGTCCGCCGCCTCGACCGGACTGCTTCGGACGCGGTCATAGTAGTTCCGGTACTTGTCCACGGTCGCGTCGTCGATGCCCGCTCGTTTCAAATCAGCGGCCACCCGGTCGTAATCGATTCGGCCCCCCTCGATCGCGTAGACGCCCGAGGCCGTCCCGAAGAGCGCCACGAATCCCGTTCGCATTCCGGCCGCCAGCAGCCAGACCATTCCCATGAACAGAACTCCCCACAGAATCATTCCGTAGAGAATGGCCTCCAGCTTGCTTTCGCCGACGGCCAGTCGACTCGTTGCCCAGCCGCCGAAGAACATGGCCAGCAGTAAAACCCCAATCGAGTAGAGTGCCGCGCCGGCCTGAACCTCGTCCGAGGCCCCGCGGGCCGCCAACTCAATTCCCATCGCCACGCCGACCATCGTCAGCACGATGTAGATGGTCAACGCCACCATCGCTCCGGCGGCGATGGCCCCCCAGCTCACCCGGCTCCGCACTCCGATCAAATCAACCGCGCTGGGCCTGCTCGTATCCGCCATTGTGGACCTCCCCTGGATGGACCCCCGGGCGACGGACTCGCCCCGATGATCTATCGGGCATGCATCTCGCGTTCCGATCCGACGGCGATCGTGGGCGGAGGTCAGCGTCGTCGCGTTGTCGGGGTTGTCGGTCCGACCGGAAAACATGATTGCCAGGCACGCATCCGGTTCGATAAGCTGAAACGAGATACCGGCTCCGTTGCCGAGCGCCGGTCGTGCTCGCGGGCCGGTCCGGCAGCCCACCCCGCCGGGGGGTCATCCCGACACCCTCAGCACCTTCTCCTCAGGACGCCCCAATCGGCGGCCCACCGGGCCGGGATCGGGTGCGGGCTTGCGATTCCGTGGCCCAGGGTAAGGGAGAGCGGCATCAATGCAAAACACCCAGATTCAGAGTGGACCGATCCTCTGGGTCGTCACTGGACTCCTGGCGATCGCTCCCGCGATGGCGACGGCCCGCGCCGCCGACGCCCCGAAGCTCGAGTACAATCGCGACATCCGCCCGATACTCGCCGAGAACTGCTTCGCCTGTCACGGCCCCGATAGCGCCGCCCGCAAAGCCGACCTCCGGATCGATCGACGCGAGGATGCCATCGACCTGGGCGCCATCGTCCCCGGTAATCCTGCCTCCAGCGAGCTGATCGCCCGGATCAGCGCGAAGGAAGCCACGGAGCTGATGCCGCCGCCGAAGACGGGCAAGTCGCTCACCGAGGCCGAGAAGCAGACGCTTCGCCGATGGATCGCTGAGGGCGCCGCGTATCAGCCGCACTGGTCGCTGATCCCGCCGAAGCGTCCGGCCCTGCCGGCCGTGAAGGACGCCGGATGGGCCCGCAACCCGATCGATCGCTTCGTCCTCGCCGCCCTTGAGGCCAGGGGACTCCGGCCCGCACCCGAGGCCGATCGACGCACCCTCGCCCGACGTCTTTGCCTGGACCTCACCGGCCTGCCGCCATCGCCTGAGCTGGTGGAGAAGTTTGTCAACGACCCCTCGCCCCGCGCTTACGAGGACCTCGTCGGCCGTCTACTCGAGTCGCCCCGGTGGGGCGAGCATCGGGCCCGGTACTGGCTCGATGCCGCCCGATACGCCGACACCAACGGCTACCACTTCGACAATTATCGAGAGGCGTGGGCCTATCGCGACTGGGTCATCGCCGCCTTCAACCGAAACCTGCCCTACGACCGATTCACCGTTGAGCAGCTCGCCGGAGACCTGCTCCCGAATCACACCCTCGACCAGGAGATCGCCTCGGGCTTCAACCGGTGCAACGCGACCACCAACGAGGGCGGTGTTATCCCCGAGGAATACAAGGTTCTTTATGCTCGCGACCGGACCGAGACGGTCTCCACCGTCTGGATGGGCCTGACTGCCGGCTGTGCTGTCTGCCATAGTCACAAGTACGATCCGCTCAGTCAGCGTGAGTTCTACGAGCTCTCGGCGTTCTTCAACAACACGACACAGCCGACGATGGACGGTAACGTCAAGGATACGCCGCCGACCATCTTCGTCCCGACGCCGGCCGACCGCCCGCGATGGGAGAAGGTCTCCGTTGAGGCGAGGGAGACCCGCGCCCGGCTCGACGCCCGCAAGTCCGCCGCCCGCGTGGAATTCGACCGATGGCTGGCCTCCGCGAAGCCCGAGGATCTGTCGGCGCTTGCGCCCTCGGCCGGCCTCCGGCTGGCGACCGACGCGATCGGGCCGGACGCCCGGCCGATCGCGCACTTCGAATCGGCCGACGTTGGAGACTTCGAGAAGGACCACGCGTTCTCCTACGGGGCCTGGATCAAGCTGCCGGGGAAGGGGATCACCGGCGCGGTGATCGCCCGGATGACGAATGCCGGCGGCTATCGAGGCTGGGACCTCTGGCTCGAAGGGAACCGCCTCGCCACGCACATCCTTAACAAGTGGCCCGAGAACGCCATCAAGGTGGTCACCCGCGCCGAGGTCGCGCCGGGAGCCTGGACTCACGTCCTGGCGACGTACGACGGGTCGGGGAAGGCGTCGGGAGTTCGGCTCTACATCGACGGCCGTCCCCAACCGACGGACACCCACGTCGACGCCCTCCGCGAGACGATCCGAACGAACGTCCCGTTCCGCGTCGGCCGGCGCGAGAACGGCGAAGGCGCCCCAGGCTCCGAGGTCGTCGGCGTTCGGATCTACGATCGGGCGCTCTCGGCCGCCGAGGTTGCCGGGCTCTCCGGCGCCGATCGCCTGCTCGCCCTGGCGCGGACCCCGGCCCCGAGTCGGACCCCGGATGACCTCAATGCCGCGTTTTCCTGGTGGCTCGACTCGGTTGACCCGGTCGGAAAGGATCTTCGCATCCGTCTTGCCGCGATCGAGGTCGAGCAGTCCGAGGTCCGGGCGCGCGGGACTTTCGCCCACGTGATGCACGAGGCCGATAGTCCGGCGATGGCCTATTTGCTGGATCGCGGCGAGTACGACAAGCGGCGCGATTCCCTGAAACCCGCGACGCCCGCCGCGCTGCCGCCGATGTCGCCAGACCTCCCGCGCGATCGTCTCGGCCTGGCGACCTGGCTGGTGCGTCCCGAGCACCCGCTGATGGCCCGGGTTACCGTCAATCGGTTCTGGCAAGAGGTCTTCGGCGCCGGGCTGGTTCGGACGACCGGCGATTTTGGGATCACCGGCGAGCTTCCCAGCCATCCCGAGCTACTCGACTGGCTGGCCGTCGAGTTTCGCGAGTCGGGCTGGGACGTCAAGGCTCTCTTCCGGCTGATGGTGGAGTCGTCGACGTATCGCCAGTCGGCCGCCGCAACACCCGAGAAGATCCAGGCGGATCCGTTCAATCGTCTGCTCTCGCGGGGGCCGCGGTTCCGGATGGACGCCGAGATGATCCGCGACGCCACGCTGGCGGTGGGCGGGCTGCTTACCGGTGAACTCGGCGGGCCGAGCGTCAAGCCGTACCAGCCCGTTGGCGTCTGGGAGGCGGTCGCCATGCCCGAAAGCAACACGCACGATTACCGCCAGGACCACGGCGACCGCCTCTATCGCCGGAGCCTCTACACCTTCTGGAAGCGGAGCGCTCCGCCCGCCTCGCTGGATATCCTCAACGCCCCGACGCGCGAGACCTGCACCGTCCGCCGGGAGCGCACCGATACCCCGCTCCAGGCCCTGGTGACCCTTAACGACCCGCAGTTCGTCGAGGCCGCCCGGGCCCTCGCGCAAACCGTCCTGAAGACGCCCGCCGACGTCTCCGACGCCCGTCTCGACGCGATCGCCGTTCGCGTCCTGTCCCGCCCGTTCAAGCCCGAGGAGCGGTCGATTGTCCGGGCCTCGCTCGCTCGGCTCGAAACCCATTACCGCGACCACCCCGACGAGGCAAAGGAGCTGATCGCCGTGGGCGAGTCGAAGCCCGACCCTTCGATCGAGCCGAGAACCCTCGCCGCGTGGACCATGCTGGCGAACGAGCTGATGAACCTCGACGAGTTTCTCAACAAATAGTCTGGGCACCCCCGCTGAGAAGTGTCTCATCCCAACGGCCCATGCCCCAAGACCCGCGAGGCCATCATGGATCCCTTCCAGGAGTACGTCCGCAACGAGTCGCGCCGGCAGTTCCTGAGCCGAGGCTCGAACGCTGTCGGCTGGGCCGCGATGGCGGCCCTCCTGGGCCGTGAGGGACTGGCGCCTCGCGCCGGCGCCGCTGGCCTGGAGGCCTCGCCGACCGGGAGCCGCCCGCCCGGGCCGAAGTTGCACTTCGCCCCGAAGGCCAAACAGGTGATTTACCTGCACATGGTCGGCGGCCCGCCGCAGATGGACATGTACGACTACAAGCCGCAGATGAACGCCTACTTCGACAAGGACCTCCCCGACTCGATCCGGATGGGCCAGAGGCTCACCACGATGACCTCGGGCCAGAAGCGATTCCCGATCGCGCCGTCGAAGTACAAGTTTGCCCGACACGGGAAGAACGGGATGTGGGTCTGCGAACTCCTCCCGTACACCGCCCGGATGGTCGACGACATGTGCTTCATCCGATCGATGCACACCGAGGCCATTAACCACGAGCCAGCGATTACCTACATGCAGACCGGGAACCAGGTCACGGGCCGCCCCTGCCTGGGCGCCTGGCTCTCCTATGGATTGGGGTCGCTGAACGACAACCTGCCGACGTTCGTCGTCCTGGTCGCGAAGCCGACCAACACCGAGCAGCTTCAGGCCATCTCGGCACGGCTCTGGTCGTCGGGCTATCTCTCGGGCGAGCACGCGGGGGTCTCGTTCCGGAGCGGGGGCGACCCGATCCTCTACATCAACAATCCCCCCGGCGTCCCGGCCGGCATCCGCCGAGAGACCCTCAACGGCCTCAAGGCCCTCAACGAGCTGAACTACAAGATCGTCGGCGACCCCGAGACCCACACCCGAATCGAGCAGTATGAACTGGCGTTCCGGATGCAGGCCAGCGTCCCCGAACTGACCGCCGTGACCAGCGAGCCCGAGGCTACCTACAAGCTCTACGGCGAGGCCGCTCGCAAGCCAGGGACCTTCGCGCACTCAGCGCTTCTGGCTCGTCGGATGATCGAGCGAGGCGTCCGGTTCGTGCAGATCTATCACAACAACTGGGACACGCACGCCAATGTCGCCGGTCGAATGCCCGACCAGTGCCGAGATATCGATCAGCCCTGCTGGGGCCTGATCCAGGACCTGAAAGCCCGCGGCCTGCTCGAAGAAACCCTCGTGATCTGGGGCGGCGAGTTCGGCCGGACAATCTACTCGCAGGGCGGCCTCAGCCAGAGCAACTACGGCCGCGACCACCACCCCCGATGCTTCACCATGTGGATGGCCGGCGGCGGAACCCGACCAGGCCAGATCTACGGCGAAACCGACGATTTCTCCTACAACATCGTCAAGGATCCCGTCCATATCCACGACTTCCACGCGACCGTGCTTCAACTCCTGGGCTTCGACCACCGCCGCTTCACCTACCGCTATCTCGGGCTCGATCAGCGCCTGACCGGCGTCGAGCCGGCCCGCGTGGTCAAGGAACTGATCGCCTGAAATCCCCCAGAGCCTCGGTCTCGACCGAGTCCCCCTCGCCGCGAATTCCCCGAGAATCCAAGGACAAAACACACCATGCCATGCGGTATCCTGACGGCGGCCCTCGCGGTCGCCGTCCTCTCCGCCATCCCCGGTTTTGGCAACCTACGACACTCAGTGGCACTCCGGGAACCTGTCCCCATCATCCTCGATACCGATATCTGCGGCGATTGCGACGATGTTCTTGCTTTGAGCCTCATCCACGCGCTTGAATCCCGGGGGCATTGCCGGCTGCTCGCCGTCACAATCAGTGTCGATCATGAGAAAGCCGCTCCATTCGTGGATGCCGTGAACACCTTCCACCGCCGAGGCAACATCCCGATCGGCGTCGTCGGGCAGGGGGGGGTCGTCGAACAAAGCGCCTTCCTTTCCCTCGTCGACCAGAAAAACGCCGATGGAACATCTCGATATCCTCATGACCTGAACTCCGGCCGATCGGCCCCCTCGGCCCTTGCCGTCCTGCGCGGGACACTCGCGGCCCAGCCCGATCATTCGGTCGTGATCGCGCAGGTCGGGTTCTCGACCAACCTCGCCCACCTCCTCGACTCACCCCCCGACGAGCACTCGCCACTCCCAGGAATCGAACTCGTCCGCCGAAAGGTCAAGCTCCTCTCGCTCATGGCAGGCGCCTTCGAGACCATCGAAGGAAACTCGCATTATTGCGAATATAATGTGATCAAGGATGTAAAGAGTGCGCGGGCGGTCGCCGATCGCTGGCCCTCGCCGATGGTCTTTAGCCCGTTTGAGGTCGGGATCGCGCTGCCGTACCCGGCGACGAGCATCGAGCGTGATTACGGGTATGTGGCGCATCACCCGGTGGCCGACGCCTACATCCAGCGCAATCCTCCGCCGCACAACCGGCCGACCTGGGACCTTACCAGCGTCCTTTACGCGGTGATGCCGGATCGGGGCTATTTTGATCTCTCGCCGACGGGCCGGGTGACCGTCGCGGCGGACGGTTTCACTCGGTTCGAGCCATCGCCGACGGGCCGGCATCGCTACCTGATCGTCCGCCCCGAGCAGAGGGCGCGGGCCCTTGAGGCGATGGTCCAGCTCTCCAGCCAGCCGCCATGCGTCGGCCGATAACGAACCAAAGACCCAAATCGCCGGACCTCTGTCAGTGGTAGATCACGGCCGATAACGAACCACAGAGACACAGAGACACAGAGAAGACCCAAATCGCCGGATCTCTGTACTACTAACTTTGAGAATCTTGTACGCCGTACACGATTTCCTAAGCCGTGCCTGAGGTTCGACTTGGGGACGGGAGTCAGGCGGCCTCGATCAGCTTCGCTACCCCGGCCGCCCGCGCGGCCAGGATCGCCGCG
>DAIDKV010000068.1 GCA_027449865.1 Planctomycetales bacterium | reverse complement strand
GTAGAAGTGGACCACGATCGGATGCGGAGCCGCCTGCTTCGTCCGGGCCCCGCGCTTGGCGGAGGCGCCGGCAGCGGTCCGGGTGTCGATCTCGAAGAAACCTTTCTTGTCGGGCAGCTCGTTGACGAGGCCCGTGTGCTGGCTGGCCGGCTTCGTGGATGTCGCACCGCCGCAACCGGAGGACGCGATCCCCAGGAGGACCGACACCATCCAGATTCTCGCTCGCATGGGGCAAGGCTCCTGCGACTCGACGTCGCGTTGCGGCCGAGCGAGAGGGACCGGGCTTTCCGTCGTCGGGAAGCCCGATCCCTCTCGCCCATGCCTGGCTGGCTCAGTACGAATCGGAGCTGATAACCTCGCCGCCGGCCCGGGTCGAGAGCTGCTGGTAGACGCCCAGCCGGGCCGAGCCGAACTGATAGAGGAGCTCGCCGTTTGACTGCTTCGTCCCGACCGCACCGTCGGGGATCGCGTTACCGTACGGGTCGGTATTGCCGGTGTTGAAGGTCCAGGAGGCGATCGTCTGCTTGAGGAAGCGGACCGAGCCGTCGCAGAAAGCGAAGTTGGCCCCACCCGGGTGCATGCTGGTCGCGATCGTGATGGCGTAGTAGCCGTAGGGGCCGTTCGCCATCGCCTGGTTGCCCTGCAGATTCGTGGTCATCGGGTAGAGGGTTGAGAACAGAGTGTCGTACCACCGACCCGACTGCCACGAACAATCCGACGAGAAATAGTAGGGGTCGTTCAGGACGGCCTTGGCCTTGCTATGCTCGGCAAAGAGGAAAGTATTGCTCGTTCCATCGGTCACCGCCGCTATGGTGACGGTACTATCGTTGTAGATCGTCCCGTTATACATTCCAAGGATGGTGGGACCTTTCCACGAGGCATAACCGAAGTCCCAGGTCCCGGCGTTGCCCGCGTAATCGCTGAACGCCTGCATCCAGTTTCCGGGTGGGAGGGAGGCGCCCGGAGTCTGGGCGATGGAGTTGAACGAAGCCGTCGCAAGCGAGGTATTGATCTGGATCGGGTCGTTGGAGTTGTCGCTCGGGCATTGCAGGACGTTCACCCGGACACCGGCGATCGTCAGATTCTCGAAGTTGCCCGAGGTGAGATTGAAATTCACCGAATTGTACATCGGCGCCTGTTCGGTGAACGGAAGCATCCGAACGAAGCAACTGAAATTTTCAGGGAAGTCGCAGGGAGCGGCTCCGGTCGAACAGTTGTTGTCGGCTGGGAGCCCGCCGTTGTACTGGGAGTACGACCCACCCGGGAAGGCACCGCTGGACGATTCGTAGTTATTAGCAGCGAGGGCAAGCTGCTTCAAGTTGTTCGTGCACTGGGCTCGGCGGGCGGCTTCTCGGGCGGCCTGCACGGCCGGAAGCAGAAGGGCAATCAGAACGGCAATGATGGCAATGACCACGAGCAGTTCGATCAGCGTGAAACCGCTCGGGCTTTTCCGATCTCTCATGGGATATTCTTCCTCAAGGGGATGACGGCGCACGGGAAATATGATGCGCGGTCGGAGACCCTCGACGTCGGAGAATCGCGTCGAACGTCACCGGAGAGGGGAGACCATCAGAAACCGAACTCGCGACTTCGCTCGTCGATTCCTCTCAAGTTTACGCGCCGGGGTGCAGAGTCGTGTGAGTTTTTCATGAAAAATTCGTGAAGTTGCAGGCCAATTGCGAGGGCGGTGAGCTTGTTTTCCGCGGGACTACTGGCTAAGATTTGCTCGATTCGCCTCAACCGAGCCCATCATTGGGCGAATCGATCCTCTTCTATTTGTTTTCCGATTCGCCTGGATTCGACGGGCCATCTCTTCGGGACCCGTAACATGAGCGTCGCACCTCCCGAGTTCTCTCGCCGATTTTTCGCGGACTTCATCGCCTGTCTTCTCCGGTCGCACTCCCTGTCCGAGGGCGGACCGCAAACGTCGAAAGACCCCTCGGCTCTCAGCCTGAAAAACCCCGTTCCGATCGATTCCGAGGAGCCTCCCAGAACCCCTTTGGTCGATCGCGGGGGACTGCTCTCCGGCTTCGGCTCGACCGGGATCTGAGGTGAAGTTTTCACAAAAGGGCCGGCGTGGCAACCTTGCCACGCCGGCCCTTTTATGCGCTGACATCTGAAAGCGTCGACGAAAAGGTGTCGATCGTCCGCAGGTAAGACGGTCGGGCAGCAAAGCCGACCGTCTTCTGCTTTCTCGTACAATCTCTCAGGGCAGGAAGGAATCCTGCGAGAGCGGAAGCTGGCGCAGATAGTTCGGCAGCCTTCCGCCGGCCGGAGTCAGGAGTTTGCTATAAACGGTTCCATCGATCGTCGATGAGAGAAAGCGAACGGCCCCGTCCGTGAAGACGAGGTTGCACCCGCCTGGGTGGCCGCTGCTGAGGAACGGCGACGAGCCCTTGATGCTAAAATACTGGCCATAATTGATATTTTGATAAGTTCCAACCCGGTTCGCCATGGACCAACTTGGGCCGTCGCTCGCCGGAAGGCTGGTGGACATCAAACCGCCGGTCGCGCAGTGGCCGGTGGCGTCGCAGACGGCGGAGGAGCCGAGGAACAGGGCGAAATTCGCCAGCGGGCATGCCCAGTTTGAGGGGAGCCCCTTGGTGAACTTGCTCGGCGGTCCTGCGCCCGTGAGGGTGTTCTCGCCGAGAAGCAGAGTGTTGCTCAGGCCGTCTGTGATCGCCGGTCGAGTCGTTCGGACATTGTAAGGCGACTTCGTCGCCTGGGGACCGAACGGCCCATAGTCCTCCAGGAACATCACGCCAAGTTTTCGGCAGATATCCACCTCGGCCATCGTGTCGCCAGGCGAGGGCGACCACTGGAGCCCCGAGTATCCGGTCGAGTTCTCGTAGTTCGTCCAGGTGGCACCACCGTCGAGGGCACTACTGGTCCATCCCAGCGGCAATGCAGGCCAGGCCGAAAAGCCGCCGTTGGCGGCGTAGCTCATGTTCCCCTCGCCCGGACGCGTGCTCGTGTCGTCCGGGCATCGAAGAATTGCCAGCGACGTCGAGCCGATGGTGAGATTGGTCGGCTGACCGGGCAGGTTGTGATCGTCACTGAGATACGAATACGGCACCAGCTTGCCACTCGCGTTCGGACCCACCTTCGTCCAGGCGTTGGCAAGGTCTTGCTGGTCGAGGTACGGTAAAACCTCGACAACCCAGTTGTACATCGGAACCTCGATCGGATCGGGCGTGCAGAGTGGGTCGTGCCAGCTTGTGATCCCGAGATTGCGCGTCCCGATCATCGGGATCGGCGAGGAACCCGGCGGATTTTGCTTGAGAGGGTCGTCGGTGAAGACGCCCGCTGGCGGAAAGTTCTGGTGGGTCTCCACAAACTGGATGATCGCCAGCCCGATGTTCCGCATGTTGTTCTGACAGGCCGTGCGCCGACCTGCCTCCCGCGCTGACTGCACCGCGGGCAAGAGCAACCCAATCAATACCGCGATGATCGAAATCACCACCAGCAATTCGATCAGTGTAAAACCCCGGGGACGTGTAAAGGGGGCGATGGGCCTCATGATGCGGCCTCCTTGTGGTCACGATGGGACTCCGAAGGGATTCGGGCCGTGATTCTAGAGAAGGACGCCAGGAGTATCAATGGGTGCATCCAAGAATCCAGAAGGGTCTCGACGGTGTCGTGCGGAAGTGAGATTCGATATCCTGGGCGGATGGATCGGAAGGAAAGCCGTGGCGGCCGAGTCAAACGAGAAGGAAGGGGACCTGCGATGCGGTGGGAATCGCTCAGGGCGCTGGTGGTGCTGGCACTCCTGACCGGAGTCGCGAAATCAGCGCCGGCGAGGCCGAACGTGATCTGGATCGTGCTCGACGACTATGGATGGGCCGATTCGGGATGTTACGGCAGCACTTATCATGAGACGCCACACATCGACGCTCTGGCGCGGCGAGGACTTCGGTTTACAAACGCCTACGCCGCCTGCCCTGTCTGTTCACCTTCCCGGGCAGCGTTGATGACGGGGAAGTACCCGGCCCGGCTGCACCTGACGGACTGGCTTCCTGGTCGGAGGGATCGGCCCTCGCAGCGGTTGCTCCGGCCCTCAATCGTGCAACAACTTCCTCTGGAGGAATTGACGATCGCCGAACGGCTCCGAACGGCCGGGTACAGGACGGCGAGCCTGGGCAAGTGGCATCTGGGCGGCCCATCCTTCTGGCCTGAGCATCAGGGGTTCGACGTCAACATCGGCGGGACGGCGACCGGCTCACCTCCCGGTGGTTATTTCCAATTCAAGACCCCCAGCATGAAAGCTCGCGACGACCGCGAATACCTGACCGACCGGCTCACCGACGAGGCGATCCGCTTCGTCGAGAAGAACCGTGACTGGCCGTTCTTCCTGTATCTGGCGCACTACGCGGTCCACATCCCGCTCCAGGCCCGGTCCGACCTGCTGAAGGTCTTTCGGGACCGGCCGGCGAATGACTCGCCGCAGCATAATCCGATTTACGCGGCGATGATCCGGAGCGTGGACGACGGGATCGGCCGGCTCCTTGAGGCGATCGCGCGGCATGGTCTGAGCGATCAGACCGTGATTTTCCTTACCTCCGACAACGGCGGCCTTTCCGTCAAGGAAGGGCCGAATACGCCGTCGACGTCGAACATCCCTCTCCGCGAGGGGAAGGGATATCTTTATGAGGGAGGTATCCGCGAGCCGATGATCGTGGTCTGGCCGGGCGTGACTCGGCCCGGTTCGACCTCTGATGTCCCTGTGAGTGGTCAGGACCTCCTGCCCACAACCTGCCAGATCGCTGGGATCGCACCGCCCCCTGAAGGTTCGATCGACGGCGAGAGCCTTGTCCCGCTCCTCAGGGGAACCGGCAAGCCCCAGCGCGAGGCGCTATTCTGGCATTATCCGCACTACAGCAACCAGGGAGGCAAGCCGGGTGGAGCTGTCCGGGTTGGCGACCTTAAATTGATCGAGTGGTATGAGGACAATCGCGTTGAGCTTTACGACCTGGCCGCCGATCCGAGTGAGCGGCGAGACCTGGCGCCCGATCGGCCTTCCGATGTGGATCGCCTCCGGTCGATGCTGGCTCGATGGCGGGAGTCGGTCGGAGCGCAGATGATGACGACCAACCCAGAGTATCGCGGCCCAGGACCGGAAATACCGCCGAAGTCGTCTGTCAGGGAGCCCGGCGCCAACGCCGGTCGTTGAGAGCCGATGAGTCCGACCCTCTTCATGATGCAGTCAGGTCGCCGGCTGGAGGTCCATGAGTATGGCGACCCGGGCGGACATCCGACCTTCTTCTTCCACGGGCTGATCGGCTCGCACCACCAGGCGTCATACGTCCACGAAGCCGCGCGCCGGGCGGGCATCCGGATCATCGCGCCGAATCGCCCCGGAGTCGGCCGCTCGGAGTTCGTTCCCCGATCAACACCCCTCGACGCGGTGGCCGACATTGAGGAATTGGCGCGAACGCTGGGCCTGAGCGTGTTCAGCGTGATCGGACTCTCAGGCGGGACGCCTTACGCGATGGCCGTCCTCCGACGGCTGGGCAACCGGGTTCAAACCGCCACAATCCTCAGCGGGATGGGGCCGTCTGAACTGCCCGGCGCACTTCGAGGGATGGATGTGCGACGACGACTGATCCTCGCCATTGGCGCCCGTCGCACCGCAATGGCCCGTCAATTCTTTGAGAAGTCCGAGCGCCGATACCGTGACTCGCCCAGAACGTTCCTCGATCGACTGATCCGAACCTGGTCGGCCCCTGATCGCGAGATGTTCCGCCGAGCCGAGGTCTACAACCTCTTCATGAAAGACCTGGAAGAGGTCTTCTCGAACCCGGGTGCTACCGAGAGCCTGGCGCAGGAACTCGCGATTTATCGGTGGCGGGGTCTCTCGCCCCGCGACCTTCCCGCCGGACATCGTGTCACGCTCTGGCACGGGCTCTCGGACAACATCGTTCCGCCCTCGATGGCCTGGGCCATGGTGAGAACGCTTCCGAATGCCGAGGCCCACCTCCTGCCTGGTGGCCATTTTGTGGCGATCGATGCCGCCGGAGCGATCATCGCCCGGCTCGTCGAGCAGCTTGGCTCATCTCGATGATGGATCCGTGCGACCGTCACGTCGATGAAACTCGGTCGTAACGATTGGTCGAGTCTCAAGGCCCGTTCTGTCGGCTTTCGGGGAACTCGGCGACGATTCGGGCGTCAGAGTTGCGTGAGAGTATCGAACCGAGGGAAGGTCGCGGGCGTATCCCTTGATGAAGTGGAAGGACGCCTGTCCCCTCATCAGAACGGATTTTAGCGAGAACCAGGCAGACCGATGGAAAGACTCTCCAAGCCTTTTGTTCATCTCCCGATCGACGCCGTCGACACCGTGGTCTTCGACCCCGAAGGCCGTTTCGACGGAGACCAATTCGACCGATACGCCAGCTTCGCTGAAGCTCGCGACGCCGCGCTCTCCAGCATCGAGATCATGCTCGACGAAGGGGATTACGACGGCGAGGACCACCGCGCCGAGCTGGAGCAGATGCTTGGGCATCTGGAGTCGGCCGAGGATCTGGACGATCTCGCCTCGTTGCCGGGATACCGGCGACTGCTCGATCGACTGGCCCCCAAGAAAACCGTCGCGGCCTGAGCCGCGGAATTCGGGCGCCGGGAGGGCGCCCGTTCGCTTCTTGATCTCCCTTTAGTGGGCGAGCAGGATCGGGACACGGCTCTCCTCGATAATTGATCGTGAAACGGAGCCCAGGAAGAATTCGCGGAGGACTGGCTCACCGTACGCGCCCATCACGATCAGTCCAGCGCGGAGCAATTCCGCCTGTTCGAGAATCACATCGGCCGGCGACCTGTCCGATTCGACGGGATGAGGAGCGGCGTCGACCTGGTGCAGCCGAAGGAAGGCGATCGCCTGATCGGCGGCACGCGCGGCCTCGGTCCGATCGGAGGCAACGCTGACGATGTGAACCTTGGCCTCGGGCTCGAGCACCGAGAACGTCGCCAGATAGAGCGCCCGAGCCGCCTGAAGACTGCCGTCATAAGCAATGACAATTTCGGAGCGGTCACCCACTCGACTCCCAAAGGGCACCAGGACGACCGGTCTCGGACTATTCTTGAGAACCCGGCCAAGATCCGGCGACCAGGGACCCTTGAAGCCCGGAACGAGAACCTTCAGGCCATCGATCACCAGAAGGTCGTGTCGTTGGGCCTCAAACAGGACGCTCTCCATTGAGAGGGCGACCTCGGTCGGCGTGGTGCAGCTCACACCCTGCTCGGCGCATCGTGCGGCGAACTCATCCAGGACCCGGCGGTAATCGTCTCGGATCCGGTCAATCAGCGGCGGGTTCACGCTGGCGAGCAGGCCTTCTCGGTGGAGATACTCCTGAGCCACCTCGACACTGTATTCGTCGAGGAAACCGACCGCAATCAATTCGGCCTCGTAGCGACGGGCCCAGGCCATGGCCAGTTCCATGGCGGGCGTGCAATCGCTCGATCGGTCGATACTGACCAGTAGACTCTTCAACGGACCCCTGGGCATTTTCCGATACCTCCGCACCGCAGCCAGATCCTCGACGATCACGATCTCTTTAGTATCCCGCCGATCGGGCTCAACCTCAAGGATGTTGAGACGGCCAGACTCTCTTCGATGAATCCTGGACGACTTGCTTGCATCACCCGATCGAAATTGTTGAAATAACGAGCACGATCGTTCAACACGGCGACGGGTCAAGAGACGCGATCGGCCGCCAGGATGTAGAATGGTTCGGACGGGAGCCGGCTGGTATCTCTCCGAGAGCTGGCTCGCACATTTCGGTGAACTGATCCTTTCATTCCGGTCTCGTGAGAAGTGCGGGTCTGCAAAATAAGGGAGAAACCTCATGGCGAGGGTCGTCACTTGCCCGTCTTGCCAGGCCCGGGGCTCGATCCCGGAAGATGCCCGGGTTTCGCGGATTCGATGCCCGAAGTGCCAGACGGTGTACCGCGTCGGCGACGGGGAAGCCTCGACGATGGAAGCAGCCCCGGTTCCGACAGGCGGACGCACAGCTCCGACGCCCCGGAAGGCGGCAGCAGCCCCCGCGCTGGGGACGCACGCAAGCGGACCGAGCCCGAAGATGCTCATGTATGGCCTGATCGGCCTAAGTAGCCTGGTCGTGGTGCTTCTCGGGGTCGTGATGGCGCTGCTGCTCGGCGGCGGCCGGGGCGGTGACGGGACTGGCCCGGCCGTCGCGACATCACCCCCGAATGCCTCAACCACACCCTCCTCGCCGGTGAAGCCGTCGACTCAGCCCGAACTGGTGGCGACGGTTGCCACGGCGCCCAACGGACCAACGCTGGGATCGTCAACGGCCGCGGCTGTGAACGCCTTCAACGGCACGCCGAACCTCTCGCGATCGCCCGAGCCCACAACGCCCGAGACTCCGCCCGATCGCGAGGAGGTGGTCCGGCGGCTCAAGGATGCGACCGTCCTGGTTAACATCAAGATCGGTAAGAAGTTGCTCGGCAACGGTAGTGGTTTTGTCATCGAGGTGAACGGCGATCAGGCCGTGATTGCGACAAATCGGCACGTCGCAGTGATGGAGCCCGGGGAGATTCCGTCCAACCTGCTGAATAAGGGAGCGAAGCCCGAGCTCGAGGCGGTCTTCCGGAGCGGCGAGGGTCCGAAGAAGGAGCAAGCGCTCTCGGCCCGGCTGATCGCGGCGGACCTCTCCGGCGGCTTCAACACCGACCTGGCCTTCCTCACGGTCCAGGGTGTGAAAAACCCACCAAGGCCGATTGACCCTACCCAGATCGTCCGCCCCACCGAGGGCATGACCTACCTGGGAGCTGGCTTCCCTCGAATCGATGCCAAGATCTCCAGCGACGAGGGGAAACCCTCGGTCGTGGTTACGGGCGGGCGGATTTCCTCCTTTCGCCGTGATGAGTACGGTGAAGTGCTGCTCCTTCAAGTCGACGGCTCGATCCAGCCGGGAAACAGCGGCGGCCCGATCGTCGACGAGAAGACAGGCAAACTTCTTGGCGTCGCCGTGGCCAGCGCCTCGTTTGCCGACACCATCGGCCTGATCGTCCCGGCCGACCAGGTCCGTCGCGAGCTGGCCGGGCGCGTCGGCGGTCTGGCTCTGACCCTGGAGCGGATGGCGGGCGGTAAGGCGAGCCTGCTGGTGAAGGCGAACCTGGTCGACCCGAAGCTACAGGTCTCGGCCGTTGAGGTCCGGGCTGTCCCGCTGACCAAGGTCGGCAAGCTGAGCCCGAACAGCGATGGGTCCTGGCCACCACTGCCGGGATCAACGCCTGTCGAGCTCCAAAAAAGCGTCCGCGACCCCTCGGCCGCCGGCCGGATCGAGGTCGCCATCACGGGCGCCGGTCAAGAGGGGCGCAAGGTCTGGGTCCAGGCCGCCCACCGCGACATGCGAGGGCGAATCGTCTATTCACGACCCAAGGAGGTTTTCCTTCCGGACCACCCCGGCCCGATCCGCGAGAACGGTTCGCTCCGGAAGATCCTCAAGCAGGTGATGGCCAAGAGCATCAAGCAACTCGGGTCGCTGATCGACCCGTCCACCGACTGTCGGCTCGACCGCGACGAGCAGTCGCTGAAGGTCCGGATCGACCTGCCAGGCAAGCTGCACACGCTCTCGCCCGACTACAAGTCGCCGCGGGGAACGCCTTATCACAACGCGCCGATGACTCTCGCCGATGTCGACGGGGACTTCGTGGCGCACGTCTCGGTGACCGGTGAGATGAACCCCGGTTCCACGCTCCCGAAGGACCGGGCTGCCCGCGGACTCCCGTTCACCTTCCAGAGCGCGGGACTCGTCCTTTACCAGGACAAGAACAACTTCCTTCGGCTGGAACGGGCCTCCAGTATCTTCACGGCCCGGCTGACGCCGGTCCACCGGCTTCTGCTGGAAATTATCAAGGACGGCAAGCCAAAGATTCAGCCAATCTACCTCGACATTCCCGAGGGCGACACCGAACTGGTCATGGTCCGGCGCAAGGGGCGGGTTCGTTGCATGTTCTCGCCGGCCGGGACCGGTTCGATGGTGACCTTCCGAGAGTTTGCCGTGGATTACCCGCCCAAGGTGAAGGTGGGCCTCACCGCGTCGAACATCTCGGCGCAGCCGTTCTCGGCCACCTTCCAGGGTTTCGCCCTGCTGACTGACACCACCCAGATCGACGAGGGTCTGGAAGACGAGTGACCGGTATCAACTCTCCTTGATCTCGCGCTCGGCCCTGGCGACTACCTCGCGAGAGGCGTCGGGGCCGAGCGAGCGGGTGGCTCGTCCCCGCGAGATCACCGAGCCGGAACCCGGTAAACCGAGAGCTCACCGGCCCCGGTTTGGGAAAATCGGAGCACCTGGCCGCGGTGCTCGGCGAAGCGGACAAGCCCCTGCATGAAGGCGACGCCCTCGCTCAGCTCGTCGTCCTCGTAGACCTGCAACGGCGGCTCGATGAGCGGGCGCGGGAGGAAGACAATCGCCTTCGATCTCGCCCGGGTGATCGAGACGTTGAGCCGGTTCAGGCTGTAGATGAACTCCTTCTCATTGATGGCGGCCTCGACGTCGGAGACGCCGTAGCTGACGATCACCGCCTCACACTCCTGGCCCTGGATGCGGTCGACGGTGTCGACGGCGGGCCGGCCCTGCCAGTCGCGGGCCTCGGCGAGCGCCCGTCGGATGGCGGCGATCTGGACGTGGTGCGGGCTGACGATAAAGACGCCGTCCTTCCAGAACGCCTCGTCCCCGGCTCGCGACTCGGGATACCGTCGCCTTGGCCCCGGCTGGAGCCGCTCGCGGAGCCGGAGCACCACTCTGGCAACCAGTGACGCCTCATGGCGATTTTCGGCCGAGGCCCGGACGCCGTCCAGCACGCCGATCGCCATTGAATAATTCGGATCTACAAGTGCATCGACGATCGGGTCAGGCCGCGAGGAGGCGGGAGGTTTCGCCATGGGAAGGCGTCGCGCGGCGATCTCGGCGGTGGCGCTCCGATAGTCGGGCGTGTAGAACTGAGCGGCCGGGTAGTCGCAGAGCGCCCGGCTCATCCGCCAGTTCTCCAGGAGCGTCGAGGTATAACCGCGGTCGGGGTCCTGCGCCTTGAGGCACTCGAACAGCGAGCGATGCAGGACCGGGGCGCCGGGCTCGGGGTCGGGGTAGCGCGCCTGGACGATCGGCGGGAGCTGGCGGTCGTCGCCGGCGATCAGCAGCCGGGCGCCGGCGCGCAGGTCGCCCAGGACGATCGAAGCCTCAGGTACGCGAAGCTGAGAGCCCTCGTCGACCACGACCAGGTCGGCCCGGTCGGCCCCCTGCCCTTTCCGGATCGCCCAGACAGTCCCCCCGAGAAGCTGGATCGGCTCGTCATCGTTCCAGCACCAGCCGGTCCGGCCTGACTTCGCGGGGATCGTGCCGACCTTTTCCATGCCGGGAAGCTTTGCCTCATCAAGCTTTGCAATCGGGATGCTGCCCCGGACAATCCCCAGCCTTTCCTGAAGCTCGGCGGCCTTGCGGAGGGCATTGTCAATCGCGGCATGCGTGAAGGCTGTGACAAGCGTACGGAATGGCCGACCGGCCGCGCGATGGGCCTCGGCCAGGCAGAGAATCGCAAGCGCCAGGAAGTGCGTCTTTCCCGTCCCGGGAGGGCCCCAGACCAGCCGCATCGCCCGGTCGAGAATCCCCTCGAATGCCGAGAGCTGGCTCGGTGTCATTCCATGCCGACGCGCCAGCTCAAGGGCCTTCCGGCGGATCTTCGGATCGGCGTCGAGGGAGCAGGAAAGCTCGTCCGGCCGTTCGACCAAATCTACGAATGGCGATTTATCAAGACGATCAAGATCGTCAAGATGGGCAATCACTCGGTCGACGTGGAAGTCGGTGAACCGCCGGTCGAGAAGGTAGGTCCGGCCGGGGATTGGCCCGACAAACCTGGGGCTGGGCCTGAGCAGGAGTCGAATCACGGCGCCATCGTCGTCGGGCGCCTCGATCGCCTCAACCGAGGCAAGCGCCATCGGGAGGTTGGACGGCGGATGCAGTTCGGCCTTCCTCGCGTAATCGTCGTAGGAGAGGCGGGCGAGGTGCCCGTCGGGCGCGTCGTCGGTCAGGAAGCGATCGGGGAAGCGATCGGGCTCGGGAACAAAGTCATGCTGCGAGGGATCGAGGCGGAACCGGTCGCCGTCCAGATGGGTCAGCCGGAGCGTTTCGCCCGACCGAATCCGCTCGGCGAGCGGGGCCATCCTCGCCCGACGAGTCTTCAGATAGTTGACGACCGACTCGTGTCTGGCCACGAAGGCAAGCCGAGAAAGCGTCGGGTTTCGGTGGTCAAACGCGGAGGGCAGTCGGAACTTTGGCGGCCAGGCAATCGGGGCCCGGCCCACTGCTTCCATTCGCTCGCGCAGGCCGTTGATCAGGCCGTTCGTCGCCGAGAGCCGGTTGCGGATCTCGCGCGCGATCCGATCGACGTATTCCGATTTGCCCTGGTGCCAGACCGCAAAGATCGCGTCGGAGCGCAACTGGTTTGAGAGCGGGAACGCGAAGAAGTCGTTCTCGATGTAAGCGAAGGGTAACTGCGAGGGCCGAAGCACGCGAACCGCCTCGGCGAATCGATAGGCCACCTCGATCGGCATCGCGATCCGGTCTCGCAGAACATCCACCAGAACCACCACCGGAAAGAACACTTCGAGTGCCGGCTGGTTGCGGGCCCGAATGAGCTCAGGACGCTGGAAGTGAAAAAAGACCTGAAGGGCCTGCTCGGAAACCTCCGGATCGTCAACCCGACGCAGCAAAACCTCCGTAACCTGATCTCGTTCATACGTATCGAACACATACACCTGAAGCGTCTTCTGCGATCGCCATTCGGCCTGGCGCTCGTTGTAATCGTGGACTGGACGCAGAAGCCCGAACAGCGCCCGGACGAACCGGCGTTCCAGGTTGTCGGAGCTTTCGGGGCCTGGCGTTTGGGCGACGTCGACGATCGGGTCGGGGTTCTCGCCGAGAACGTCGCGGAGGCCCTGCGCCCGGATGCCGAAGGCATAGACTCGTCCGGAAACCGGCTCGGACTGGATCGTCAAAACGAGCCGGACGTGCTCGCCGCGGGGCAAATCGATCGACACCCCTTCGTGGACGATCGGCTCACCCGACCGGAGCGACTGAACCTGGAGTTTGAGCCGCTCTCTCCGGCCTCGAAGCGAAGCACAGTCGTCGATGGCCTCCCGACGCCCAGGATCGTTAAGCAGCCCCTCCAGGTCGGCCAGCGACCGGACCGGCGGTTCCTGCTCCGCAAGGAAACGGCGGGCGTGGCCGGAGAGATAGGGCAATCGCGAGACGGAGTCGGTCCGGGCCATCTCCTCCCGGCAGTGGGCGAAGTACGGGCACCACTCGCATCGATGGTAAACATGCCACTCCGCATGCTCGGCTGGAGCGGAGAAAAGCGGCTGGACCTCGCGCTCCAGAAAATCCTCCAGAGGTGGACGAATCGAGCGGGTATCGAACGGCTCGGGCGCATCCGCCCCCGCCAGCCAGATCCCGGCCCAGTCGTCCACTCGGACGTCTCCACGGCACCAGTGGGCCATCGCGTGCTGCAAGATCAGCGTGTAAAGGGCTGCCTGGATTCGGTGCGAGAGCTTCAAGCCCGGGCTTGCCTTGACGTCGACCACACGATAGACAGGGCCATCGGGGTCCTCGTCGCAGACAATCAGGTCGGGCCGACATTCGCTCATCTGAACGATCGCCGGATCAAGGCCATACCTCGCGTAAAAACCTGGAGGGGTTATCAGCGTCGGCTGATAGATCGCCCGTCCGGGCCGGAGGTCGGCAAGTCGGTCTCGCGTCTCCTCGGCGCCGAAGACACGGTCGCGAAGCCGGCCTCCGGATACGGAGTCGGCCATCTCGACCCGCCCGGCCAGGCGATCGCGAACGACGGCCTCCTCCCAGGTGTAACCACCCTCGAGGATCGCTCTCGTGACCGGGCTATGATCAAACGGAGGCTCCGGGATGCCCTCGGACTTCCAGAGCTCCTTCGGGGTTCCAGAGTAGCGAAGGTAACGGCGGCATTCGTGGAAGAAGTATCGAGCGATCCGCGACGGGCTGATGAGCTTCGCCGGAGCGAACTGGCCCGGAGTCGGGGCTAGAGAACCCGGTTTTTTCCTGGGACCCGGCATCGGGCAAGGTCTCCACGGTCATCCCCGATCGCGACGTCCATCCCTCGATCAACGACCCCCGACAACTGTAAATTCAGCCTTCGATCCTTCGGGCTTGACGATCTCAATCCGAAGGGAATCCTCCTTGCGGGACGAGGTATCGACCCGGACGACAATGGGATGGCGACCGACAGAAACGATTGTCGTGAATTCGGCCGTCCCGAGCGGCGCGTCGACCTCGTCGATCCAGAATCGGATGCCATCCGGGTATTGTGGTCGGACCTGCGCCTCACCAGCGACGGTCACGTCGATCTCACCTCTCAGATAGAGGACTTTACTCCCGCCGGAGAGGGCCGCGGCCTCGTTCAGCGGAAGGGCGCCCGAAACTCGGGCATAGACGGTCGCCCAGCGATCGGGACCGGCGCGGAGGACCTGCTCGCGAAGAACCTCGCTCCTGGGCACCTCGCCTGCCAGATCGGCCGGGACCGCCGTGAGAACCTGCCATCTCTGGATGGTCGGCACGGTCCGTATCGCGTAGGGGCCCGGCTTGCCCAGCTCGGAGAGGAACCGGATCAGGTCGATGAACTCGCCATGAGTCATCAGGTTGACCAGCCCCTTCGGCATCAGCGATCCCCCCGGCTTCTGATCCTCAATCGTGTCGACCGGGATGGTCCGAAGGGCACCCGTGGATTCCCTCAGGATGACCCGTCGATCGTCCTTGTCGACGAGGATGCCCTGATAGACCTGGCCGTCGGATGTGAGGACGACCATGGTATGGTATTGCTCCTTGATCGACTGGTCGGGAAGCAGGACCGAGTGGATCAGGTAATCGACGGGCGAGGTCTGCCCAACGGCGCTGAGGTCGGGACCGATCTCACCGCCGGCGTGGGCGATGGCGTGACAGGTGAGGCAGTTGAGATCCTTGCGACGGAAGACGGCCTCGCCGCGGGCAGGATTGCCCCTGGCGGCGACCTCGGAGACCATCGCGGCGAGCTCGGCTGGACTGGGTGCCCGAACCTCGGTGGCGATCCCCGCGACCTTGCCCAGCGCCTCGATGAGAGTCGGGTCGGCCTGGCTGAGCGAATAGGCGGCACGGAGGGCCAGTCGAGCGGCATCGGTGGTCGGGGGCCGTCGTTCGATCGCCTTTGCGAGCAAGGCACCACCACCACGACGAGTCACAAACGCCTCGATCATCGGCGTGACATCGGCATGCGCCTCGACAGCTTCCGGTAGGAGAGAGACCGCGGCATTCGCGGCGGCCTCCGGGTCGAGCCGCGTCAGTGCCGCGATCGCGGCGATCCGGATCGGAATGGGCGACCTGCGCCCACTCAGGGCGTTGATCGCCCTTCGGCCCTCCGGCCCTCCGATTTGGGCAAGCGCCTCTATCGCTGCGTCGCGAGTCGTCTCTCCGAGCTGAGGCGTCGAGGCGATCGCTCGAAGCCGCTCGCTGGCGGATCGGAGGCGCCAGGCGCCGGCAAGCCGGATCGCCGGATCAAGGAGGACTGTCGATCCAGGGGTCGACGGAACCGTCAGTAACTCCGCGAGCCGGTCCCGGTCCTTCGAGGGAACCACGCCCCGAGTCGTCGCCGCTTCTGCCATCGCGTCAAGGGCACGTGCTCGGGTCGGAACCGGGGCGGCCGGATCCAGCGCCCGGCTCTCGATGTAATCGAGATCGGCCGCGGTCCCGCGCCGACCAATCATCTCGATCACGGTACCCTGCCGATCGGCGGGGAGCCGCCCACTCTTGAGCAGTTTGACCATCGGGCTGTCGGTCGTCGGCTCCTGGCCGTGCAGACGAGGCAGACCAATCAACGCCCCAACGACCGCCGCCCGCAAAAACATCCGGGGGATGGCCACTTTCGGCATAATCTTCTTCATTCGGATCATGGGCGAGGACTTTCCTTGGCGCGCTGGTCCAGAGTCTTCGTGGTCTCGTTCAGCGTGTATTCGAGATAATCATCCTGTGGCTGGACCAGAGACTCCAGCGCGATCTCCTGAGCCTTCGGTACATCCGCGCCGTCGAAGAAGCTCAGGGCGCGAATCGCCTCCAGGCGGACCCTCGGATGAGGATCGGCCACTTGCTTCCGCAGAAGTTCCAGAGGCCCTGGAATGCGGTCACGCCAGTAGCAGAGAACCCGGGTCGCCGCGGCCCGAGCGTGCGGTTCGGGGCACGTCAGCACCTTGTTAAGCAGTCCGGCGTCAACATGATCGAGGCTCTGGTGCAGCCAGAGGGCTTCGAGAACGTGATGCCAGTATTCCGAATGGGTTGTCTCCAGCCCGCCGACCCATTTCTCCAGCGCGCTCATGACCTCCTGATCAGGCCGGTCTCGGAGTTCGCGACGGGCCCAGTATCGCGTCCGGTCCTCGTAAGACTTCAGCAGGTCGAGTAGTTCAGGGACGCTGGCACCCGCAACCCTCGGCCGCGACAGGAGGGGCCTCGACGGATACGTGATCCGCCAGATTCGGCCATGAGTGTGATCGCGGTTCGGGTCGCGTAGTGAGTGCTGCATGTGGCCGATCAGCGGGTTGAACCAGTCTACCACGTAGAGAGCCCCATCCGGACCGAACTGGAGCGCGACAGGACGGAAGTTCGGGTCGGACGACCGCAGCAAGGGCTCAACCGGGGTTCCCGAGAAGCCTGAGCCATCCTCCTTCACGTGGTATCGGAGAATCCCCTGAAAACCGATATCATTGTTCAGAAGGTAATCCCCCTGCGTTTCATGGGGGAAATGACGGCTGGAAACCAGTTCGCAGCCGCAGGTGGGCCGCCATTGTTTCTCGAAAAACTGCTTCATCGGGCTGTGCTTCTGCGGATAGACCACCTGCCCCGAGAACGCCGTCCCGAAGTAATTGGCCCCGTCGGAGGCGTCGGCGATGAAGTTCTGGCCCCAGGGATCGATGTAGTGACCCCACGGATTGTTGAATCGATACGAAACGAAGATGTCGAACTTCCAGGTCCGCGGCTCCCATCGGAAAACCCCCGCCTCGTTACATCGACGCGGACCATACGGGGTCTCAACCTGGGTGTAGTGGAACGTTCCCTCCTGCCAGTAGAGGGCACCACCCGGATCCCAGGTAAAGGCGTGCATCGCGTGATGGCTATCGGCCGTATCGAAGCCATGCAGGAGCAGGGATCGCTCATCGGCGACCTCATCGCCATTCGTATCCTTGAGAAACATCAGGTTGGGCATCTGCGAGACATAGACGCCCCCATCGCCCAGCTCCAGCCCGGTCGGAATGTGTAGACCGTCGGCAAAGACCTTGCAGGTGTCGGCCTTGCCGTCACCATCGGCGTCGTTCAGGATCAGCACCTTGTCCTTCGGCTTCTGGCCAGGAAGGTACATCGGGTAAGACGACATCGTCGTGACCCACATCCGCCCCTTCGCGTCGAAGGTCATGGCGACTGGGTTCTCGATCGCTGGGAACTCAACCTCCGAGGCGTACAGGTTGATCTGGTATCCCTCGGCGAGAGTGAAGGTCTTCCGCTCCTCCTCGGGAGTGGTGATGTGAATCGGTTGCTTGTAATTTGTCGCAACCTTCACAAAATCGCCGGCCTTGCTGTCGTCGATCGCGGCCGGGACAGAATTCCCCTTGGCGATCTCCCAGATCCGTCGCTCGCGGATCTCAACCATCTTGCGAAGCCGGGCGAACTCGGCCGGAAAGTTGATCACGCCGAACGGAGACTTCCGACCGCCGTAGATGTAGCACCCGTTCACGGCTCGAACGTCATGGAAGTACTGCCAGTCCTTCTCCTCAACGGCGGCCAGTAGCGCGGACATGTCGGCCTTGACGGAGGCCGGTCTCGGGCCGAAGAGCGCCCGATCGAGGATCTCGGCAAGCTGGCGATATCCCTCGTTATTCAGGTGGATCCCGTTGATCGTCAATGGCCCTTTCGACGATCGGTAGAGTTCCTGCGTGGGGTGGAAGAGGTCGATGAAGAGGACGCCCTGCTTGCGGGCGACGGCGGCCATCGCGTCCACGTAGAGTTTGATGTTCTCGTTGTTTTTTTTGCCGTCGTTGAGGTGAGGATTCTTCAAATCCTCCTGTGCAATGGGCGAGAGCAGAACAAGCTTTGGAGCCGATCGTCCGTTGTATTTTGTCGAGGATGTCTCACGGAGGAAGTTCTCCAGGTCGTGGCGGAACCTGGGCAAGCCGGCGGGCCCGGCGAACGACTCGTTGAACCCAAAAGCCGCGAGGACGACATCGGGCTTCTCGTCCTCGAGTCGATGGCCGTGATCCTGATATCGGGCCTGTCGAGGGCGAAGGGCAACCTCGTCACCCGACCATCCAAGGTTGTGGAAGACCAGATCCAGACCAGAAAACCGGCTCTGAAGCAGAACCTCGAAGTGGCCGAAATACTGCATCCGTTCGGCCAGTGTGTTCCCGACGACGATGATCCGATCGCCCTTCTTCAATTCCAGAAGTTCGGCCGCTTCCGAGGCCTTCACGCCGATCGCGAGCGAGGCCAAAAACGCCAGCGCCGCAGCCACCGACGTCGCGCGTCGCCGTCTGAGTCGATTCGTCATCGGGGTTCCTGCCTCGGGGACGGTCGGAGCCCCCCGATGGCCACCGATACCATCGCCAACCAGCCTGGGCTCGTCCGCATGATCGCTGTCGCGACCATCGAGGACGATACCAGACCATTCCAGGCGGGCGCGCGGTGGGGGCCATCGCGATTGGGAGGGCGGCCCAGGAAATTGCACGTCTTCTAGATAGGTGTAACCCACCCGCGGCCCTCTGTCAAAGGGGGGCGTCTGCGAACGCCTGGTCGAAATCACTCCGGGAGGACGGCAGTGCGATCATCCGTGGTCCACAGGCTGATTCGATGCCGTCTCGACCGCCTTGACGTACTCGGCGGGCTCCCCAGGAAGGGTATAGCGTCGTTCCACCGCCTCCCGAATGGCACCACGCGACTCTCGGGGTGAAAGTTTATCGTCCCGCTCGATCGGCTCGACCTCTCCCGCGAGGTCCGGATCCTTGATAAACGTCCGGAACCACTCCGAGTAGTCACCCCGACCAAGGTGATGCATCCAGGTTACGTCATCGATGCCGTCGGCCATCTGGAGAAACAGGTGCAGATTTGAAGCACGGAGGTTCAGCTTCCCCTCGGGGCCGCGGAAGTGGAAACTGCGATCAGGACCGAGGTTCCCCTCGGCATACTTGCGTGAGTGCCGACGGCGCTCAGATCGCTGAGGGAGGCATCGAATCCGGGCAGGCGACTTCCCCGAACGCCGCCACCAGGCCAGGACCTCCAGCGCTTCAAGCTTCGCCGATGATGCCTCGGGCGCCGGCTCTCCGACCGCCTCACAGAAATGGGCGATCGTCTGGTCGGGCGACTCGCCCACCGCAAGAACCAGGTCGACGGCATCAAGGAGCGCGTGAGAGACGCTCTCGGGATGTACGGTGATCAGAATCATTCCCTTGAGCTGGTGCGGGATCGTAAGGTTTGCTGGGTGCCAGGTCGTCGGCATCAGATGATGGGTTTCGTCGATCACGACCCAGTGCGGGCGCCCAGTCCGCGCGCGAAGCTCCTGAAGCCGGGGGATCAGACCATCGGAGAACTCTGGCCGATGTTCGATTGGGATGCCAACCAGATTGACCACCGTGTTGGCCACTGGTTTGCGAATCAAATCGAGGGCTCCGTCGATGGTGGGCGGCTGGCTCGGATCGCCCAGAACCACCGCGCCTTCGAGGGTCGAATAGTCACCCTCGGGGTCCACGACGGCGAACTGATACCCTTGCTCGGCGAGTCGTTCGAGGAGGCCGGTCGTGATCGTCGACTTGCCACTGCCGGAGGTTCCGGCGACGAGGATGTTGATCCCGTAGCATTCGATGGCCTGATCCGATCCGTCATCGCGATGTCCGAGAATCACGCGATGCCGCTTCATGCATCGCGATCGTTCCTCCAGGTCATCCGTGAGAACCTCGTTGATCAGCTCGGTCACGCCGGCGCCTCGGGCGCCCTGGGTGACGTGATCCGCGCGGTCCTTGAGTGACGGCAGGGCGTTGGCGACCGCGACCGAGTACTCGCAGAGGTCCAGGAAGGCGTGATCGTTCTCGGCATCGCCGACGCCGACGACGTTGTGAGGGGAAAGGTCCATCTCCGCGAGAGCAGCGCAGAGGCCGGTGGCCTTGTTCACGCCCGGCGGCAGGACCATTACCGAGCCCTTGTTGAAGATGACCTGCCACTCCAGGCCCAGCTCCCGAATCGCCTCCAGGACGTCGATTTCGTGCGGCTCGACCGTCGCGATGATCCCGTGGCCGATCGAGAGATTCTCGACACCTCGCCGACGGATCGCCTCGACCAGCGCCTCGGGAGGTGGTTCGCCCAGGAGCTTCTGCTCGCGGCCTTCGGGCCGGTAGATCAGCGCGCCGTTCTCGGCGACGACCCGCTCGAAAAGGTCGACATGCGGGAAGACGTCGAGCAGTTCTTCCAGCTCGCGGCCAGTCACCAGGATCAGCCGGCGGCCCGAGTCGCGGAATCGTTCGAGAGCCGCGATCGTCGCGTCGTCGACGGCTCCATCTTTTGCCAACGTCCCATCGTAATCGGTGGCGAGCGCGAGGTATCGCATGCGGCGTCCCGTCATGGAAAGGTGCAAGGCCCCTGATTCAGCCGGAAACGCAAAGCTCATGCCGGCCCTTTTTGGAGACGCCTCGCTCACCTCCACCTGGAAGAGCGGATCGAGTTACACTAACCCGAAGCGCCAGCGAGGGTTCCGGAAACCGCGTCGGGACCAGCGTGGGAGGCCCCTCGCTGGCGCTTCGGGTTGGTGGGCACGGCCCAAGGGCCAAGCGTGGGAGGCCCCTCGCTGGCGCTTCGGACCAGCCTGGGAGGCCCCTCGCTGGCGCTTCGGGTTGGTGGGCCCGGCACGAGGGCCAAACCACTGCGCGGGGACGCCGGACGTCGCTCGGGGTGGTGGTGAGCGAGGCGTCTCCCTTTTTGTCTCGGGTTGCAGCGAGCGAGGGATGGAATCAGTCGCCATCAAGGGAGACCTCGATGATCCGGAAGAACGGCCGGTCAGGTGTCGTTGCGCGGATCAGGGGGAGTGAGACGTTGTAGACGGGCGTTCCGCCGCTGGTTCGGCCCTCGGGCGATCCGTGGTGCGCATGACCGTGGACGACAGCCATCACAGGATAGCGGTTCAGCGGGTCTTCCAGGCGGCTACAGCCGAGAAACGGGAAGATTTCCACGGGCTCGTTTTCGACCGTCGCCCGGATCGGAGCGTAGTGCAGGACGGCAATCCGGCGAGCGGTCCGGAGCCTCGCCAGGGCCGCCTCGAGTTTCATGGCCTCGTCGACGGCCTCCTGAACGAACGCCTTGATGGCCGGTTCGCCCCAGGCGCCGAGGGTTCCTCGGCCGAAGCCGCCGGCGAAACCCTTCGCACCCGCGAAGCCCACGCCCTCCAACTCGACCGCGTCGCCGTCGAGGACGTGGACGCCCGCCTCGGCGAGGATCTGCCGGACCTCGTCCTGGCGATCGGAGTGGAAGTCGTGGTTGCCCAGAACCGCAATCGTGGGCAGGCCGGCGGCGGGGGCCATTTCCTTGACGAGGACTTCCGCCTCCTCGGCGACCCCGTAGTCGGTCAGGTCGCCGCAGAGGACGAGGATATCGGACTCAGCCCTCGCCGCGGCGAAGATCGGGTGAAAATGTCCCTGGGATGTCTTGTGGCAGTGGAGATCTCCCACCGCCGCCACGCGGATAACCTGCCCCGGCTCGGGCATCGTTGTTCTCCCGTCGCGTTTCGATCTGGCACGATCCCCGGCCTGGCCCGGGGCCCTTCTACCTGTGGGCAACCGGCGTGCCCGATCGGCATTCGCTTTGCAACTCTGGCAATCCTATACGCGTCGCTTCGACGCCCATCATTTCCGCGGGAATCTCGAGGTAGGAACGTGCAGCCGATCAAGGTGATCCTGGACCAGGCGACCCGCCACTTCTATGTTCAAACCCTGTCGATCCTCAACGAGTCGGGCCTGCCGTACCTCGTCGGCGGGGCTTACGCGATGGGGACGCTCGCCGGGATCGAACGCCATACCAAGGATCTCGACATCTTCGTCCGAGAGACCGATCGCGACCGCATTCTGCGGGCGCTCGCCTTGCACGGATATCACACCGAGGTCACGTTCCCGCACTGGCTGGCGAAGGCCTGGATCGTCGAGGAGTTCGTTGACGTGATCTACTCGTCCGGCAACGGAGCCGCTCCGGTGGACGACGAGTGGTTCGAGCACGCGGTTGATGCCGAGTTGCTCGGCATCCCGGTGAAGCTGTGTCCGCCCGAGGAGATCATCTGGTCGAAGTCGTTCGTCCAGGAACGCGAGAGGTTCGACGGAGCCGACATCGCCCACCTGATCCGCAAGAGCGGCCGGAACTTCGACTGGAGCCGGCTGATTCGTCGGTTCGGCGACAACTGGCGTGTTCTCATGGCGCATCTGATCAATTTCGGATACGTCTATCCCGCCGAGCGAGACGTCGTCCCCGAGTGGGTGATGGCCGAGCTGATCGATCGCCTGAACCGCGAGACTCAGGAGCCTGCGCCCCGCGAGAAGGTCTGCCGGGGGACGCTGCTCTCGCGCGAGCAGTACCTGGTCGATGTCGCGGTCTGGGGCTACAGGGACGGCCGCCTGGAGCCTGAGGGCACGATGTCGCCCGAGTCGATCGACCACTGGACGGCCGCGATCGCCACCAAATAACGGCGATCGGCGGCCGTCGTTGGGGTCGAAGCCCTCGATCACTTCGGGGCCTGGACCGGCTTTCCTTCCTGAACGTGGGTCTCGATCTCCTTCGTCTTCTCGACAGTGACCGGCGTGACCTTCTGCGTGTCCGAGAGAACCTCGCCGGTCTGCTTGTCGACGACCTTTCGCTCGTCGATCACGTCGACGGTGCGACGGGTCTCGACGGTGCGCTGCTTTCCGTCGGCGTCCTTGACGTGAAGCGCCTCCCGCGCCGCCTCTCGCGGAGCCGCCTGTTTTGAGGTTTCGTCCTGGCAGCCGGCGATCAGTCCGGCGGATGCGATCAGACCGAGGGCGACGGTTCGACCCCGGGTTGGTTTGACGTGCATGGGATTTCTCCTGTCTCTCCAGTGGATGATTCGAGATCACATCAAGGGGAGAAGGAGCGAACAGCGTGCCGCATCCGTTCGGACGGTGAGGAGGCCCCGGTCAGGATCCGAAGAAGAGCCGCTCGGCCGTCCGGGCGAGGAGGCAGTCGCGATCGTCGCGGGTCAGGAAATCGAGGCGATCGCGGACGAGGGCGATGCTGTCGTCGTATCGATCCTTGACGACCTGGAACGGGCAATCGCTCTCCCAGAGGCATCGACGCGCCCCAAACGCCGAGACGACCCGTTTGATCAGCGGAGCCAGGTCGAGGTACGGCGGCGTCTTCTTGCCAAGCGCGTAAAAGGCGCCCACCTTCACGAAGACGTTCGGGTGCCGGGCGAGGTCACAGAGCGCCTGGACGTCGGCGTCGCGGATCGTCCCGTCGGGACCGGCGCCGATTCGGCCGAGGTGGTCGATGATGACGCGCGTTTCGGGGAATCGCCGACACATCCGGTCGATCTCGGCGAAGCCCTCGGGGTCGATCAGGCAGGAGAGCGCCTGGCCGGTCTTGGCGGCCGTCGCGAACATCGACGCGTAGCCCTCCGGTTCGAGCCAGCGCGCCGACGGCTGCTTGCCGTACTTCGGCTGGATGCGAAAGGCGCGGACGCCCTGCCCCTTCAGCTCGCGCATCAGCCGGCCGGGGTCGGGTGCGAGCGGATCGACGATCGCCGTTCCGACGAACCGGTCCGGGTAAAGCCGGATCATGTCGAGCATGTAGCGATTATCGAATTCGTAGTAGCTCATCTGGATCAGGTTGACCCGGCCGACTCCCGAGGGGCGGCAGGTCTTCAGCAGTTCCTCGGCCGTGAACGACGGCGGTTGCATGTCGGCGACCGTGAATCCGGGCGCCAGCGGGTAATGCGCGACGTCGGGGGTCCAGATGTGCGAGTGGCCGTCGATGTAGGGTTCGGTGATCGCCACGAAATGTCTCCGCTCTCGTCCACTCGCCCGGTGATGGTGTCCGAATCGGTCTTCTTGCGGGAGCCGGCTCCGGCCGTCGATCTTCGCGATGCCTTTTGCTTGGTCCGGGTTAAACGCTTGTAGGAGCCAGCTCCAGCTGGCGATCTTCGCGCCACCTTTTGCTTCGTGCGGGTTAAACGCTTGTAGGAGCCAGCTCTGGCTGGCGATCTTCGCGCCACCTTTTGCTGGGTCCGGGTTAAACGCTTGTAGGAGCCAGCTCCAGTTGGCGATCTTCGCGCCACCTTTTGCTTCGTCCGGGTCGCCAGCTGGAGCTGGCTCCTACATTTGCCATCGGTCCGGTCCGGGGTGATCGTCCCTTGCGGCAGCGGGCGCCGGCCGGCGGCCTCCGCACCGGACAGGATCGCCGGGCGAGCGGATCAGGCCAGCGCCTCGGGGATGACCTCGCCCTCGGGGATCAGCGGGATCGGCCGGCCCTGGACGTCGGCGAGCATCGTGCGTGGGTCGATGCCGAGGAGGTGGTAGATCGTCGCGAGGATGTCCTTGGGCGAGACCGGGCGCTCGGCCGGGTCGCTCGCGATCCGATCCGACTGGCCGACGACCTGCCCCCGGGCAATTCCGCCGCCGGCCATCACCACCGAGTAGCACCGCGACCAGTGATCCCGACCGCCGCCGTTGCCGAGGCTTAATTTGGGCGTTCGGCCGTGCTCGCTCAGGAGGACGACCAGCGTCTCGTCGAGCAGGCCCCGGCGGTCGAGGTCGATCAGCAGGCCCGAGAACGTCCGATCGAGACCTGGCAGAAGCTCGTCCTTCATCCGGGGGAAGTGGTCCCAGTGAGTATCCCAGCCGGTGCCGGCCAGGCCGTACTCGTCCCAGAAGACCGTCACGAACCGCCCGCCCGCCTCCACCAGCCGGCGGGCCGTGAGGGTTGCCTGGCCGAAGAGGGTCATCCCGTAGAGCGATCGCGCCTCGTCGGGCTCGTCGCCAAGGTCGAACGCCCGACGGACCGCCGCCGAGCCTGCCAGCTCGTACGCCATTGCCCGATGTCGATCGATCCCCGAGGCCCGAGAGGCCGCCGCATCGATCGAGCGTCGAGCCGCTTCGAGCTGTTCCAGAAGCGTCCTGCGCCGGTCGAGGCGGTCGAGTGTCAGCTCCTTGGGCAACCCCGAGACCGCACCCAGCTCGAACCGACTTTCCGGCGTGACCCCTCGATACGGCTCGACATCCTCCCAGACCTTGCCGGCAAGCGTCTTCCGGGCGGTGTTCGTGCCACGCCCGACGAAATCCGCACTGACCGGGTCGTACGCTCGGCCAAGAAAGCCGCCATACGGCCCCGATCGCGGAACCTCGCCCGACCGATGGCTGCTGAACGCCCAGGGCAGGACCAGATTGCGAGGGAGCGCGGCGCCAGGAGCGCCCTTCTTGCCATCAAGGTAATCGACGGCCGAACCAATGAACGGGTGATGACCCGGGTCGTGCGGATGAAGCTCCATCGCGACGTCGATCCGGGGGATGCCGGTCGTCGCGTAGGCGACCCCGTGGATCGGATAGGGATGCGTCACCGACCGGATCAGCGTGACCTTGTCCATCACCCCGGCGATTTGCGGGAGGAGTTCGCAGACGTTCAAGCCCGGCACGCTCGACGGGATGCAGCCTAGCTCACCTCGTATCTGCTCGGGTGCCTCGGGTTTGGGGTCGAACGTCTCGATCTGGCTCGGCGACCCGTAGAGGAATAGCAGGATGCACGATCGGGCCCGCCCGAAGCCCGGCAGGTTCGACGTCGAGGAAGCCGCCTGGCTCGTCGCGGGGAGCGTGAGCCCGCCCGTCAGTCCAAGCAAGCCCAGCGAGCCGAGATGCAGCAGATCGCGGCGAGTGAGACCGTCACAAAGCCGCTTGGGACCGCCGAGGATGCGTAGCACGCCCGCCCTCCTGCTCCATTCGGCCACGATGTTCAACAATCCTCGAACAGCCTAACCGACCGGGCTGGAGCCGTCAATGAATGGTCGACGCCCGGAAGCTGTCGGAGCTTTTCCCCGCTGGCCGGGGTGATCGCCTTGTCGAGTCGCCGCGCCTCCGGGGCGGCTCGGTTGTGGACCTCGTTTTGGCCCGGGCTCGGGCTTCCTGGAACGGCTGGCCGCTCTCGAGGATCGCCGCCGGGCGACGGCGATCCTCGAGAGCGGTGAATGGGATCTGGATCACATCGGGATGAGGAACGGATTCACTTCCAGAGCGGCGAACCGGTTAGCGCCCATCGCCGCCGAACTCTCTCTCTTCAGTGCGCTGGCTTTCGACCGACCTGAGGACGCCGGAGGCAACGCGTCGATAGAGCGCCGATTGATAGGCACTGGGGGCCTCGGCGGCAATCCACTTACGTGCGGCGTCAGCCAACCCGCGGCGGCCCTGAGCCTCGGCGATGGCGCCCAGGGCGACAAAGCGATCGGATTCCTCGGGATAGATCACAGTGCAGGAGCGGGCGTCCTCGAACCGGCCGGCGGCGATCAGGCTATCGATCAGGAAGCCTGTCATGACGCCGCGGAGGCCCGCCTGTGGGATGGAGGCGACGGCCTCGGCAGCGTCCTGAAAGGCGGCGGTCGCCTGGGCGGGATGGCTGTGTTCCGGGCGGCACATGGCCTCGGCCAGCAGGAGGAGCGCCTCGGAGCGCGACTCGGCGTTGTCGATGGTCCGGGCCATCTCCACTCCTCGGGAGAACTGCCGCGAATCGGACGCGGAGAGCGCGATTCGGACCATCGCCCGATTCTTCCAGAGCAGCCGCTCGATCTGGTTCGCGACGTTCCAGGCGTCGAGAAGGAGCTCATCGGCGATCCTGGTGAAGTCGCCGGCCTGCTTGCGATCGGGGGGGACAGGAGGCAACTCAATGGCCCCTCGGGCGAGGTCGGCCGGTGATCGCCCGCCAAGTGGTGCCGGAGTTTGTGCCGGGATCGGACCGCGGTCCGGTCGCGAGGGAGGGTTGGTGGTCGTCGGCGGATACGGGCGAGGCGGCGGCGGAGCGTTATTGCCGCCGAGACCCGGACGATTGCCCAGCGACTCGATCTCCTCGGCGACCAGGAAATCGTTGGCGATCGAGGAACTGCCGATCGCCTCGCTCTCGGCGATCTGGTAGAGCATCTCGTTGCTGTAAGTCGGGTTACTGATCAAGCGGGCGAGGTAGACAGCTCGTCGCCATTCCAGCCGGGCCAGGCGGATCAGGACCGTGGTTTCAGGATACTTCGGCAGGGCTTCGAGGCCGGCGGTGGCGGCCTCCTCGGGTGTCGCGGTCCGCCCCTGGTTCTCGCGGCCGACCCGGAGCAGACCATCGGCAAGCCGGTTGAGCGAGACAACCAGGCCGATGAGCCGCTGATCACGAACCAGCGGAACGTTCACCTCCGAGGTCGCACGGATGGACTCTTCCAGGATGCGGTGGGCAAGCAATATCTGGTTGTCGGCCATCGCCCCGTTGGCAATCTGGCGGAGAGCCAGGCTGCGCTCGGCCGGGTCGACAATCGCGCGGGCCTCGTCAAGCAGGGAGGAATGGATTTTGTCGGGCGCCTTGGTTTCGAGGGGATTGGCTGCCTCGATCGGGAGGAGGAAGGGAACCAGATACGGGTCGTTCGGGAAGGAGACGTCGACGCCCGGTCCGAATGGAACGGTTCCCCGTCGAGGGCCGAGGGGTAGCGCGGTCCCGCCGCCCATGGGCGAGCCAGGTCCCCGCGCCGTCATCGCCCCCGAGCCGGAGAGCGGGTTGGCTGACGACATGGCGCCAGCGCCCGCTCCGGTGTTGGCTGTGGACATTGCGCCGGCGCCCGCGCCGGTCCCCAGGCCGCTCCCCGTGGACGGCGAGACCCCCTGGGCGTGGGCCGTCCAGCTTCCGCCCAGGGCCAGGCCCAGAGCGACGACCGCCGATCCGGCGGCTCCTTGATATTTCTCGGCCATGACGGCTGAACCCTCCGGGCGGCCGGCAACCGTTCCCGACGGGCCGCGCCCCCCCATCCCGGTTGTTGCTGAATCTGCCGGACCTGCCATGGCCTCGGGCCCAGGCGCCCCCGCGCCGCCATTTCGGATGGTGAGCATGGGACAGCCCGGGCCTCTCCTTATCTCCAAGCATGCCCTGCAATGTCGCCGCGGTCAAATCGACGTCGAAGGGCTTGCCCGGCGGCCAGCCCCCGAAAAGATCCTCCGTGGATTCTCCAGCAACACCAGGCGGGCCACTTCGAGGGCCTGCTCGACCGACCAGCCCCGCCCTCGGATCGCGTCCTCCGCCAGAACCTCCGCCAGAACCCGACGGTACATCTGAAATTTGGGCAGGATGAATTCCAGCTTGTAGGCATCGGAGTAGTATCCGAGCAGTTTCACCTTGGGGACCGCCTGGAGCCGTGCCTTGAGGTCGGCGGCGATGAAGGCCGGGACATTGGAATACCACCAGTGCCCCATGGGCAGGACGTTGGGAAAGATCCAGGAGTAGGCGACGAGTTCCGCGCCGGCGTCGGGTGAGAGGGTCGAAACCGGGAACGTCACACCCTGGAAGTGATTGAAGAGTTCTCGATAATCGTAGAGGCTGACCCGACGGTCGAAGAGATCGCGACCGCCGGCAACCCCTTCAGGGTAGACGTTCCGGACCGGGCCGATCATCAGGTCGAACGGAAGGCGGAAGTCATCGCAGAATTCAGCGAGGGTCCAGAAAACGGCGCATCGGATCTCGTCTCGCTCGTCGGGGCGGAGGGCCATCCCGTGGATGGCCTTCCGGATTGGGGTGACGGCCCTCCTGGGTGACGCCGGCCTGGGCAGAAAGTCGGGCGGCAGACTGATGGCACAGGCGCCTGCGCCTCGGCCGACGAACTTTGTGAAGAGGGCCCCGATCGCCTCCCTCAGGCTGGTCTGGTCCTGTACGTCCACGCCCGAGGCCGAGCGGAGCCGCTCGATCGTCCGCGGTTCGTGCAGCTTGAGGACGAGGTCGTCGGTGCGCAGGCAGGGAACAAAGGTCGAGGTATCCCAGCCTTCGAGCGGATCGTCGAAGTCGTTGGTGAGGAAGACGGCCTCAAGCCGGCTGGTCTCCCAGACGTGCCGATCCCAGGCCTCGCCGTCCCGGCGATGGTCGGCCAGCTCGATCAGTTCCGCGATCGTCCTCGGCGTAATCCGGTCTCCTGAGAACCGGTGGAAGGTTCGGGCGATCTCCAGGAGCCAGGAATACTGGACGGTCGAATCGATCCGATCCAGGTACTCGGAAAGATTCCGGGCACGAACGTCTGGATCCAGGTCGGCCGCGACGCGGTCCGCGGGCATCCCCGCCGAGTGGGCGAGCTCGGTATAGTAGTGATAGCCGAGCACCTCGTCGAGATGCCGGGCCGCCGGCCGATGCGGATCAATGTGCGAATGCGGATCGAAGATCGGCCAGCGCGCCATCTCCTCGAGCAGCTCCGCCTCGATGGCGTGGTTATTTTTCATGGGTCATTGGTCATTGTTTTTTGTGACTGGTTCTCAGCCGGCGGATGGCCGGTCCCATGACCGACACTCTAGAATTTCCCAATCATCTTCACAACCGGCCATCGCCCCGGGAACCAGAACCCGTTACCCATGACCAGGAACCCAGGACGAAAATGCAAATCGTCGTGAGCGGAGGCGGAACGATCGCTCCAGTGGACGACGTCCGGGTGCTGACGAATGTCTCCACCGGTCGGCTAGCGGCGGCGATCACCGAGGCGTTTCTGGCGCGGGGGGATTCGGTCTGGCATATCCACACGCCGACAGCTCACGTTCCCCTGCGCCGGCTGGCCCGTTTCGACCTTGAAACACCTAGCCCCGCGACCGAGTTGAAGCGACTTTCCGCATTGCACCAACGATGGATCGAGTCGCGTGACCGACTTCACCTGCTCCCTCTTCAGGAAGGAACCGTAGGCGAGTATGCCCGGGTGCTGGGCGATCTCCTGCGATCGCGGCCGATCGACGTGGCCGTGCTGTCGATGGCCGCCTCCGATTACGAGCCGGAGCCGAGGCCGGGAAAGATCGACTCGGAGGCAGAGGCGATGGTCATCCGATGCCGCCGCGCCCCGAAGGTGATTCGATCGGTGCGCGAGATCTCGCCGAAGGTGTTCCTCGTCGGATTCAAACTGCTTTCCGGGGTGACACAGGAAGAGCTGATCGGCCGCGCCGTCGAGGCAGGCCAGGCAAACCGCGCCGACCTGACGGTCGCGAACGACTTGCAGACCTTGCGCGAAGGGCGGCACACTCTTCATCTGGTCGAGCCGGACGGCCGCTTCGAGACGCTTGCCCCCGGCGATGACCTCGCCGATCGGCTGGTCGATCGAATCGCGGACCGGGCCGTACGGCGACGAGCGAGTGGAATCACGGAAACATGATGAAACCCGATCGAGCCGAGCCATCCGACGAGACGACGCCATCCGGGGAGCGTCTCTACTTCCCCGAGCTGGACGGGCTCCGGTTCGTCGCGTTTCTGATGGTTTTCTTCTTCCACGGCGGGTGGCCCGAGGGGATGGTCCGGACGCTCGTCGGCCAAACAGCCGCACGGGCTCTCCGCGAGAACGGCGGCTATGGCGTTCAGCTCTTCTTCATTCTCAGCGGTTACCTGATTACCACGCTCCTGCTCCGCGAGGAGGCCCGATACGGGCAGATCCAGTTGAAAGCTTTCTGGATCCGCCGCGTCCTGCGGATCTGGCCGCTCTATTATCTGCTGATCGTCATCGGTTTCTTCGTCCTGCCGGGCCTCGATGGGCAACTCGGGACGTCACACCATCGCGAGATGCTCCAGGCTCACTTTCTACCGTTCCTGGCCTTTCTGGGGAACTGGTCGATGGCGCTGATCCGGCCGGCGCCCGACTGGCTGAGCGTCCTCTGGAGCGTCTGCGTGGAGGAGCAGTTCTACCTGATTGTCCCGCTCTTCGTCGCGATCGTGACGCCCCGGCTCCGGATCCCGATCGTCGCGTCGATGATCGTCGGTTCCGTGGCCTATCGTGGGTGGTGCGCCTCTCGATTCGAAAGCCAGTTGATGATTGTCTTCAACACCTTCGCACAGTTTGACACGCTCCTGAGCGGAGTCTTGCTGGCGATGGTGCTGGGGTCGAACCGCGACCGTCCGGTCCTCACGCGATGGCTCCGATGGCTTCAGTGGCCGATCTACGCCATCTTCGGCTGGCTTTTGACCTGGCCGCGTCTCGGCCAGGGGACGCCGATTCACCGCACCTTCGACTTCGTCTGGATCTGGCTCTGCGGGGTGGGGATCGTGATGGTTGCGGTCTGGGGCCGTGGGTGGCTGCAACGGGCGCTCGCCTATTCGAGGCTGGTCTGGCTGGGGAAGATCAGTTACGGTTTGTACATGTACCATGAGGTCGCGATCTGGGCACGCGACCGACTCGACTCTCGAATGGGCTGGTTCCCGAACAAGGAATACCTGCTACCAATCGCGGCCCTGGCGCTGACCATAACCCTGGCGGCCGGCTCGTATCATGGCTTCGAACGCCGGTTCCTCCGGCTGAAGCGAGCGTGGACCCGTGTCCCGTCGCGGCCGGTCTGAGAGAGCCCCTCTGCTGGTTTCAGGACGATCCGGCGCGCCCCATTGGCTCGATCCCGACCTCATCGGCCCATCGCTCGACCTCGTCCGGTTCAAGGGAGCCGGCGTCCCAGGTCATCGCGTTGGCGACGGCGCATCCCATCGCGTGTCGAATCATCGACTCCGGCCCCATCCCTCGGAGCCGGCCGTCGACGGCCCCGGCGAGCATCGAATCGCCCGACCCAATCGGGTTGACCGCCTCGACCTCCGGTGGCGTGGCCCGGTATTTCTTCCCGTGAGCGAGGAACATCGCCGGACGCGGACCATCCGTGATCGCGCCCCACTCGACACCCCGGCTCTGCCAGTTCTGGAGCAAGGCGAGCGCGTCCGCGTCGGAAAAACCCGGACGGCGAGCGAACGCCGCGGCCTCTCGGCGGTTGAGCTGCATCGCGGTCGGCCAGAATCCCCAGATGGCGCTGAGCGCGGGGCCGTAAGTATCCAGAAACGCCGGAATCCGGTGCGAGCGGGCCATCCCGATCATCTCGCTGAAGAGCTCGTGCGTCGCTGGCGAGGGACTCGATCCGGAAAGCGTGAGCGCCTCGACCTCGCCGCCCCCAAGCGCTGACTCGACCGCGCGGAGCATCGACTCAGCCTCGGCCGGCAAGATCGCGGGATCGGGATCGAAGAAGGCCGACTGCTCGGACGTGGTCCCGGTCCGAACCGTCAGGATCACCCGGGTGGGTGACTCGCTCGGGATCACGATCGGGTCGAGGCCGTCCTCGGACGAGAGCAGGTGCTCGCAGACCCTCCCCACGGGACCGCCGAGGAACGTCAACGGACGGGCCGATCGGCCGAGTCGCTTCAGCGCCCGGGCCACATTGTTCCCCTTGCCGCCGACCACCTCGCGCACGGCTGTCCCACGTACGAGGTCGCCCGGCTGCCAGCTCGGAACGGTCAGGGTCCTGTCCAGGCACGGATTCAGAGTGACGCAGAGAATCATCAAATGTCAGGGGCTAAAGGTGAAGCCAGCTTGTCCGGGAACTCTCCTCACGTAACGATTCGTAACGTCCTGGCCGCGAGAGAACAAGCCCACTCGCCGGTCCAATCTCATTCTGCGCCCGATCTTCCAGACTCTCGCCGTGATCGAAAGCCAGAACTTGAGGTCTCGAACCACCCGTCTGTCATGGGGAGAGCCCCGTTGTCGGGGCGAGTCGACGTCGGATATGGTGGACCCGATTTCGTTTGAGGCGATTCCGGAGGATGCGAGGCCGCTCGTGTCCGATCGCGGCCGTCGATGTGGGGAGAGAGCCGTTCCATGCCCTTGTTAACTCGACTCCTGCCGTACGCACTGGCCTTCGCCAGCAGCCTCTGCATCATGATCCTGGAGCTGGTTTCGAGCCGACTGGTGGCGCCTCACGTCGGCTCCTCGCTGACCGTCTGGACCAGCGTCATCGGCATCATCCTCGGCGGCATCTGCCTGGGGAACGTTCTGGGCGGCCGGCTCAGCGACCGCGTCGACCCGCGCGGGGCCGTCGGTCCGCTCTTCGCCCTGGGTGCCTTCCTGACGATCTCCACCCTCTGGATCAATTCCCAGATTCCCCGACTCCTGCCAGCCCCCGACCAGATGAACTGGGAGCTTCGCACCGTCCTCGTCGTCCTGATCGACTTCCTCATCCCGGCGACCGTGCTTGGCATGGTCGGCCCGGTGGTCGCGAAGATCGCCGTCGAACAGGCACGCCGTGCGGGAAGCGCCATCGGCGACGTTTACTTCTGGGGCGCCGTCGGTTCGATCTGTGGAACGATGCTTTGCGGCTTCGTCTTGCAGCTTTACTTCGGAACCTCCACCATCACCCTGCTCGTGGCCGCTGGGCTCTCGCTCCTGGCCGCGGCTCTGATTGCCTCGACTCCTGCCCGCATCACAGCACTGCTCACCTCGCTCTTCCTCGTGGCCGGTTCCATCCGGCCGATCGCCGAGCAACTGGGTGCTGTCGAGCTAGGAGCCTACCGGATCAGCTACATCGCGGTGGTCGGCAACGTCCTCTCGGTGATTCTGGCGATGCTGGCAATCTCGGGCCTGCTCGCCTCCCGCCGCCCTGACGAAATCGCCGAACCCGACGAGATTCCCCTGGCCGCCGACCCGAAGGGCGATCCGAAGGAAGCCAAAACCGGCCTGGCCGACCTCGCCGTGCTGGCCTTCCTGGCGAGCATGACCTTCATGGCAATGGAGATGGTCGCCGGCCGTCTGGTCACTCGACACCTCGGTTCGAGCATCTACGGATGGTCGAGCGTGATCGCCGTGCTCCTCGCCGGGCTAAGCCTCGGAAATTTCCTCGGAGGGAAGATCGCCGACTTCATCCGAAGCGAAAAGCAGGCAAGCTGGCTCTTTCTGATCGCCGCGGTACTCACCCTGCTCATCCTTCCACTGGAGTCGCCGCCCGAAGGCTTCCTTCAGAAGTCTCTCGATTACACCCCGCACAGATCGCTCCTCTCGAAAGCCCAGGGGCTCAAGTCGCTCGCCGAGATCCACGGCCCGAACATCCCGCTCTCCTGGCCTTTCCGCATCCTCACCGTGACCATCGCGATGTTCTTCCTTCCTTCACTGGCGATGGGGACCGTCAGTCCCGTCGTCGCCAAGCTGGCCGTCGATCGGCTGCGGCGAGTTCGACGGACCGGCTCGGCCATCGGCCAGGTCTACGCCTGGGGAATGGTCGGAAGCATCCTCGGCACCTTCCTCACCGGCTTCTTCCTGATCGACTACCTGGGAACCAAGGGCGTCATCCTGGTGATCGGGACCATCCTGGCGCTCGGGGCGACCTTCCTCGGTGAACTCCTCGACGCACTCGTCGCCGGCATCCCACTGGGCCTCTGCGTGATCGCCTTCACTCCTCCTGGATGGGTCGACGTCGTCTCCAGGGTCATCCCGGCGATTAACGGCAAGTCGTTCGCCGAGATGGGCCAGAACTGGGGCGTCCGCGAACCCATCGGCGATCCCAAAACCACCAACGAGGAAAACGCCTGGGTCGACGAGAGCGATTACTACTTCATCAAGGTCGAAAACGAGCCCGAGGAGGGGGGTAAAATCCAGCGGAGAACGCTCGTCCTCGACAACCTCATCCACGGCTACTTCATCCTCGACCACCCTCAGCGACTCGATTACGATTATGAGCATATCTACGCTCTTGTCGCTTACCGCGCGGCGAAGGCCGGCGGCCAGGTGACGTTCAAGCCGGTGGCCGAGGGCGAGCCAGCCGAGGAATCGAAGAAGGCCGACACCGAGGAGAAGAAAGCCACCCCGTCGCCGAAGGCTGAGGAGAAGCCAGCCAGCATCGAAAAGAAGCCGGGCAGCGGTCTGCGGAGCGTCGCGCCCGCCGACGCGCAGGAGAAGAAGCCAGCCACCGACGCCCCGAAACCCACGAAAACCGAGCCGGTACCGCAGCCTCCAAAAAACGTGAATCCGCCTGACCCCGCCAGGCCCGAGCCGACTCCGACGATCGATCTGGACAAGACGATCAACATCGACTCGCTCAAGGATCTCACAAACCTGGATCTGGACCTCGAGTCCGCTCCCGAGCCCGTGATCCCGCCCGTCGAGTCCTCGAAGTTGAAGACACTCTTCCTCGGCGGCGGCGCCTACTGCTTCCAGCGGCACATGCAGTTTGCCTACCCCGGAACGAGTGTCGACGTCGCCGAGATCGACCCGGCCGTTACCCGGGCAAACCAGATGGCGACCGGACTCTCCGCGGACACCAAGATCCAGACCCACTGGGGCGACGCCCGGCAGTTCGTCGAGTTGCATCAGGATACGAACAAGTACGACCTCATCTTCGGCGATGCGTTCAACGACTTCTCAGTCCCCTGGCACCTGACGACCAGGGAGTTCAACGATAAAATCAAGAAGATGCTCACGCCAAACGGCGTCTACATGATCAACATCATCGATGCCTATTATTCCGACGAGCAAATCGAGACGCAGGCCGAGAAGGAGATTCAGAAAAAGAAGGTCACCGACGACGCCGGCAAGACTGCGATCCGAGAAAAGTTCCGGGCGAGGGCTCTCCGGTTCGGCGGCTTCGTCGGCGCCTGGACCCGGACGGCCCGACTCACGTTCGGCGAGAACAACGTCTACCTGTTTGGCACCGACGACCCCGGTCGTGGCCGTCGAGAGACATTCGTCGTGGTTGCCTCGATGAAGCCGCTCGACCTTCTGGAGTTGGGCCTTCGCAAGGGCGATCCACGCTACTACACCCCCAAGGGGGATCTGACCACGCCCAAGCCCTACGACAAGAAGGACCTCGACACGATTGTCGACAAGCGATCTCGCCAGATCGTCCTCACCGACGATTTCGCTCCCGTCGAAAACCTGCTGGCGCCGGTCGCCGAGACGCGGGCCGAGGATTGATCCCGGAACCTCCGCATGCCAACGAATCACTCGACCCTTTTCGGAGGAACTCGAAGATTGCCGGCGGGAGCCGCCTCCTATAATGAAAGAGTGGGGCCGATCCGCAATCCCACGGATCGGCCCAGAGCTCCTCGGACACCCGCCCCCACGCATCGTCGCTGGAGATGGGGAATGTCCAACCTTGGCCGACCCGCCCCTGGACGTCTTATCCGATCGAAGGAATCTCATGAGCCCGACATCCGAGCCCAGATCGCCTCATTGGCTCCTGATCGCGATCGGCTTTTGCGTCCTCTGGGTGGTGCTGCTCTCGATCTTCGGGCCGGGCCCCTCGGCGCCCCGGCTCGACAGTGGAGGAAGCGGCCAGCCCGCCGATTTCGCCTGGAAGATGCTCGATCTCCAGGATCGTCCGGCCTCGCTTGCAGCCTATCGGGGCAAGACCGTCTTCCTGAACATCTGGGCGACCTGGTGTCCTCCCTGCATCGCCGAGATGCCCTCCATCGCTCGACTCGCCGAGGAGCCCCGGCTCAAGGACCGGTCGATCGCATTCGTCTGTGTCTCGGTGGACGACACCACGGACATCGTCCGAAGCTTCCTCCAAGGGCGATCCTGGAAGATGGATTTCTTCCGCTCGCAGGATCTTCCCGGCGTGTTCCAGACAGCGGGCATCCCAGCCACCTTCATCATCGGCCCCGACGGCCGAATCGCGGCGAGTGAGGTCGGGTCCGCCAGTTGGGACGGCCCCGAGACGATCGCGCTGCTGGAGAAGCTCTCCGCTGAGGGCGCGCGTCTTCCCGAAAAGAAGCTGGACTGATCGGGCTCCTCCGATCGGTATCAGCCGGCCGTCTGAATGCGGAACGCCGTGTGGACATGCGTCCGAATCCGGGCCATGGTCGGCGAGAGGTCGTCGCGCGCGGTGATGACCTCGATGAGATAGGCACCTTCGGCGGCTTCGGCTCGAGAGAGGGCCGCGGTCAGTTCTGCCGACGTCCCCACCCGCTCGGCTCCAGCGCCCAGCGCCCGGGCCATCGCTGGGTAATCCCAGGTCCTGCGCTCGTAGTAGGTCCGCGGGTTATCGATGGCTTCGAGCATCCCATATCCGCTGTTGTTCAGCAGGAGGATGATCGGCCGAAGGCCCTGGTCGACGTGCGTTGCCAGCTCGGTCCCGGTCATCTGAAAGGCACCGTCGCCGACCAGGACAAACGGCCGGCGCGACGGTTCGGCCATCCCCGCCCCAAGCGCCGCCGGAACGGCAAATCCCATGGATGCGTAAAATCCGGCCGCGAGGAAGACGTCGGCACGCACTTCCAGCCCGATGAACCAGCTATCACCGACGTCGGCGACGAAACTGTACCGTGATTGATCGAGCCCACGAAGGATCTCGATAACCTCGCCCGGACGAAGGGCGCCAGGTCTCGCCGGATCGGCGGAAGCGCCACTCTCCAGTGTTCGAGTCCCGGCAAAAGCCTGCGCCAGCCCTCGAGCAGGAATGCGATCCAGCAGCGCGGCGACCACGTCGGAGATCGGCAGGCCGTCATAACGATGATAGCGGATCTGTACGGCTCTGGCGTCGATCATGATGCGGGCGGTCGGGTGAATCCGCTGGGTCCAGAAGCCGGTGCCAAGGTCGGTGGCGATCACACCGATTCCGAGAACGCAATCGGATTCGTCCAGCAGGGCCCGAACTCCCGGATCGCCAAGCGCCCCGAGGTAGACGCCGGCGAATTGCGGGTGGCTCTCGGGAAACGACGCCTTGCCGAGGAGGTCCGTGACGACCGGGACGCCCAGCCGCTCGGCCAGCCGGACGACGGCGCCGGTCAGCCCGTGCCGACGGATGCCGACCCCGACATAAAGCGCCGGCCGGCTCGCGGAGACGAGCATGTCGACGATCTCGCCGACGGCCTCGTCGATCGCGCCGGCGATGGCCTCCGACGACCCGGGCGCCGGCGGGACGATCAGCGGGCCGGCTGGCTCGGCGACCTCCACCGCGACCCGGTCGCGCGGGATCTCCAGATATCCGGGCCGCTTCGAGCCCACCACGTTCCGCAAGACCCGGTCGATCGCCTCGGGCGCCGAGGCCGGGTCGGCCAGGATTGCCGCGTCGACTGTCACCTCGCGGAAGATCCGGAGCTGGCTCTCGTAATCCTTCACGACGTGGTGCAGGTTCAGATCCGGGCGTCGAAGCGCCACCTCGGGCCCTCCGCTGACCACCAGCACCGGCGATTGCTCGGCATACGCACAGGCGATCGGGTTGATCGCATTGAGGGCGCCCGGGCCATAGGTGACGATCGCGACACCGAGGCCGCGGAACCTCGCGTAACCGTCGGCCGCAAACCCGACGCCCGGCTCGTGGGCGCAAACCACGGTCGGCATCCCAACCGCCTCCTGCACCGCGTAGACCGGAAGGACGAAGTCGCCCGGAATGCCGAACGTGCAATCAACGCCCAGCTCCCGGAGCCGGTGGAACAGGTACTCGGTCAGCTTCATCGGCCGGTTCCCTCCCGTCGTCCGACCGCCCATCGGTTCGATTTCCGCCTGGCCCGAGCAATGGCAATGATGATACAGGCGCAATGTCTCCGAAGGAATTGAAAACCTTAAGAGAGCCCCGGAGATTTGTTGTCGCGCCCGAGGGGCCTGCGAGAGCGCTTAACGGTTGCATGGACGATGCCGGTGGGAGCGGACTCCTCCTATCAACCCGACGCGCCAGCGAGGGTTCCGACACGAAGACCCTCGCTAGCGCGCCGGGTCGATGTGAGAAACACGAAGACCCTCGCTGGCGCGCCGGGTCGATGTGAGAAACACGAAGACCCTCGCTGGCGCGCCG
>DAIDKV010000067.1 GCA_027449865.1 Planctomycetales bacterium | reverse complement strand
TGGCAGGGTCGACCTTGGGGACGTCGGACGACGGGACCGGCGACGAGAAACCGACTGACAACGATCGGAGCGAGCCTCGACAGATCTCAGTGCCGGCCCTTCAGAATGTCAGTCGGTTTCCCCTCCGCGGAAATCGGCGTTTAGCGCTCGAGTGGTGACGACTTCCCAGCATCATTGCTCGGCGGACGGGCTCATCCGATCGCGGCATGATCCAGCCGAGAAAAGGGATGGGTCCTTGAGACTCCGATCCACGGCGACCTTCAACGCGACTACTGAAATTCTCGCGTGACAAAAGGCGTGCATCGTTCGCCAGGATACGGGAGAGATCGAAAGGGCGACGGCCAGAACACGGCCCAAATCTGGCCAGATTCTACCATTTTCTTTTATCGACCTCTCCATCCCTGACAAGGATTGATGCAGGAGATTTTTGACCCAAGTAACGCCACTTGGAGCGTCCTTCCTAAGAAAATCCGCTTCTCTGCGTTGGTCGATGGAAGGGGTTCGCGGAACAGGCCGAAGGCCGACCGCGGGTGCATTCTGTGTGTTCTCTGGCTCTGGCGGTCGAGACGACCCACCGGGCTCGCGGATCGCGCTACGCGCTCCGCATGGAGGAAGCCTCCGATGGCGAACGATCGAATCGTCGAGGATGCTGACGTCGAGAGATGGGCCGCCGAATCCATCCCGGTTCGGTTCCCGCTCTGGAGCAGGGCCAGGATCGGGCTGGCGATCGGAAGCGTGGTCCTGCTGGCCTGGCTGCCCCCCTCGGGAAAGGTCCGGACGGTTCGGCCGGCGCATCATACGCCCGGAATCTCACCGAATCCCATCGTCCGATTCGCGTTCGCCCCCGACTCACGGACGATCGCCACGGTGGACGACCACGAGCGAATCGAGTTGCGGCGACTGGACGGGAGCAGCCCGACGATTCCGATTGACGGAACCGGCCATGTCAAGGCGATCGCCTTCTCGCCCGACGGTCGCCTGCTCGTCATCGGTCGGAGAGAGCCCGATGTGGTCCTCGTTGAGCTGGAGGGCTCCGTATCCACTCGTACGCTCGGCATCGACGTGAAGAATACCAGCGACCTGGCCTGCTCACCCGATGGAAGGCTGCTGGCCGTCGCCTCCCACGAATCGTCTCGGATCGTGGTCTGGGACCTCGCGGCCGGCCGCGAGCGGACCATCCTCGCCGGGCATCGGACCCCGGCCCAACTGGTGCGCTTCACGCCCGACGGTCGATCGCTGGTCTCGTTGGCGATCAACGATCATCGGCTCCTCTTCTGGGACCTCGCCATCGGCCGACCCATTCGTCGGCTGGAGAACTTTGCTACGCGACCGAACTGCCTTGCTTACTCGCCCGACGGCCGTTGCCTCGCCACCTCGTGCGCTCCCCAATCCGTGCAGATCTGGGACCTGGAGACGTGTCGCGAGGTTGTCCGCATCGCCGAGCTGGGATTCCCCGCGCGATCGCTGGTGTTCTCGCCCGACGACCGCCTGCTGGCAGTGGCCGCCGGCGACGGTTCGGCCAGTCTCTGGAACGCCGTCACCGGCCAGCCGATTCGACGACTCGAGACGGGCCTGGATGTCCTCAACGACATCGCCTTCTCACCCGACGGCCGCCTGATCGCCCTGGGCGGCAATGACGGCAGCCTCCGACTCTGGGACGTCGCCACCCTCCTCGCCGCGTCGGACGGTTCCGATTGAGAACCTGGGACCTGCCCCACGGTCCGGGTCCCGCCTCGCGAGCCCGGCGCTCCGGTTCCCCAAGATCGCAACGAGATCGAGACCGGCGGCCCGCCGGCCGACCCTTGATCCAGGAGCGACTGGTCGGTAGTCCCTCGCAGGGTCGCAACCCCAGCGTCCTGAACCCCGAAGACCTTCTGCGACTCCGCGAACTGATCCAGGACCGGCCCGATTCGACGCTCGAGGAGTGTCGGGTGCACCTCGGCTCCTCGTGCAGCCTGGCGACCATCTCCCGGGCCCTCTCCCGACTGGGGTTGCCACGCAAGAAGAAGGTCCCGCGAGCCCGCGAACAAAGCGAGCCCGAGTTCCAGGAGGAGGGGAAACGGGGACGGAGGGGAAATAACTAGCTGCGTCCCCGTTTCCCCTCCGTCCCGTCCCCGTTTCCCCTCCAGTTCTTGACGTGCAAATAACTAGCTGCGTCCCCGTTTCCCCTCCCCGGCGGATCCTCGGAGTTTCTCCTCGGGCTTCGTTACTCCGACCTCGCAGGCCCCTGATTATTGCCGGTTGCCTGGCTACAGTCTCTTCTTCTTTAGATTCTTCGGGTACGGCCGAAATGGCCGCGAGGTCGAGCCCCAGGGCTGACGTCCCCAGCTTCACGACGCGGTGGACCGGGTCGAGGACCCCGCCCCGGGCCCCTTCGGCCGGGCGGAGAAGGTCGGCAGGACCCCGATCGGACCGGCCGGCACCATTGCACCGAGGACGGACCGGCCGGGGCGGACCATCAGGCCGGAGCCGAAGGACCAGGGGAACACGACGACCGGGACGGGAGCGGACGTCGACGCCGAGAAGTCCGCCGAACCGAGGAAAGTCGCGATGACCTGATGAGGGCCGACGCCCAGTGCGCCGGTCATCAGAACCGCCCCGCCGTTGGCCAACTCCGTGATGCCAAGGACCTCGCCGGTGCCGGCGTCGCGGAACTCGACCGTGCCGCCGACTGGCCCGGGGCCGCCGGCGGTCGGGGCGACCGAGGCGATGAAGCCGACCGTCTGCCCCTGGAATGCGTCCGGAGTCGTCGCGATTAGCGACGTGACGGTCGCCTGTGCCGTGACGTCGATCGCGGCCGTCGCCGTGGCGGCGTTGAAATCCCAGGTGTCGGCGGGCAGGAACGTGACCGAGAGTTCCTGCGGGCCCGCGCCCAGGATCGTGCTGGCCGTCGGGGTGTAGTCGAAGGTCCCGCCCACGGGCACCCGGCTGCCGTCGAGGATCGCCGAGGCGGAGGCGTCGAGCTGGCCTGGACCGAGGGGAGTGCCGTAGACGATCCCGGCCGGATCGGCCCAGGCGATCGTCGGCGTCGCCCGATTCACGAGGAGCATGCCGTCGACCTGCATCCCGGTGTAATTGGGATCGTTGCTGAGGAACGTGGCGGTGAACGGATAGGTGCCGGCGAGGGTCGGGGGAGCGGACGATCGCCCGTAACGGAACCGGAATGTGCCGGCGACCGGCGTGGTGCCGTCCACCCCGATCGCCGTCCCGCTGGCTGGATGCGCCGTCCCGTCATAGGTGAAGGTTCCGCCGACCGTGACCGTCGGCGTCGCCTGCCCGATGACCAGTATGCCGGTTTCCGTCGTCGAGGCGTACTGGGAATCCCGGCTCACGAAGGTGCCGACGACGGTGTAGGTGCCGGCGTCGGTGGGCGGCGTCGTCGAGCCGTTGTAGGTGTAGCTCAGTGTGCCGGGGACCGGCGTGGTGCCGTCCACCCCGATCGCCGTCCCGGCGAGAGGATGCGACGTCCCGTCGTAGGTGAACGAACCGCCCACCGCGAACTGAGGGGTCGCCGGCAGGATGACCAGCGTGAAGGTGCCGGACGTCGAGGAGTATGTCGCATCCAGGCTCCGGAAGATGGCGAGGACGCTGTAGGATCCGACCTCGGTGGGCGTCCGCCTCGACCCGTTGTAGTATAACGTGAACTCGCCGGGGACCTGCGAGAACCCGTCCAATCCGATCGCGTCGACGAGACCGGGCTGCGGCGCCCCGTCGTAGGTGAACGTCCCGCCCACAGATAACTGCGGCATCACCAGGACCAGGTTGCCGGCAGGGAGCGAAGGGACGTCCCCATTGTCATTGTTATAGACCCTGTTCCACGAGGCGCCCCCCCCCACAGTCTCCTCGGTCACCGAGCCGAAAGCCAGGGTGAGGTTCTGGGCCGGGAGGCCGTGCGACGAGAGGTCGCCGGCCATCCCACCGCTCGAGAGGAAGACGATACCCATCGCCCAGGAGTCGATGATCTCTCCTTTGGCATCGCGCTGGACCAGGTAGGCCGTCGGATATTCCTGGCCCGCGCACAGGGCGGCCAGGAGGGTCGGCGAATCAGCGAGTAATGCGGAACTCACGGCCAGGTCCTGGAAGGTGACCTTGCCGATCCCGGCCCCCGACGTGCTTGTGCCGATCGTCACCGTCTGCTGGAAGCCGAAGCGGTAGGTGTCCAGCGGGATCGTGATCGCCGGCCCCTGGCCGCCAGGCTGCAGCGTCAGCTCCATCCCCGTGGCCCCCGCGGCCGGCAGCGCATCGGGCACGGAGGTTGGTGCGGGCGTGCCCGCAGCGTTGGTCGCCACGTCCCACGACCCGACGGCCGCGCTCGTCGCCTCGGTGACGGTGGCGAAGGCGAGCTGGAGGTTCTCCGCCGGGGCCGTCGAGCCGCCCCCGCTGATTGAATCGGAGGCGAGGAGGACATCGCCCAGCGACCACTCGACGACGGCGGCGCCGCTGGCGTCACGCTGCGTCAGGGTCGCCGAGGCGAAGACGGCGCCCGCAGCCAGGGACTGCAAGAGCATCGGCGACTCGGGGCCCAGCGCGGTGGCGACGTTCAGGTCCTGGAAGGTGACCCTGCCAGCCCCGGCCCCCGACGTGCTTGTGCCTATGCTCAACGCCTGCTGGAAACCGAAGCGGTAGGAGTCCAGCGAGATCGCGATCGCCGGGCCCTTACCGCCAGGCTGAAGCGTTAGCTCCAGGCCGGTGCCGGCCAGCGCCGGCAGCGTGTCGGGCACGGACGTCGGTGCGGGCGTACCCGCGCTGTTGGTCACTCGGTCCCACGACCTGACGGCCATGCGCGTCGCCTCGGTGACCGTGCCAAAGGCGAGCTGGAGGTCCTCCTCCGGGGCTGTCGAGCCGCCCCCGCTGATTGAATCGGAGGCGAGGAGGACATCACCCAGCGACCACTCGGCGACGGCGGCGCCGCTGGCGTCGAGCTGCGTCAGAGTCGCCGAGGCGAAGGCAGTGCCCGCAGCCAGGGACTGGAAGAGCATCGGCGACTCGGGGCCCAGCGCGGCGGCGACGGCCAGGTCCTGGAAGGTGACCTTGCCGATCCCGGCCCCCGATGTGCTTGTGCCGATCGTCACCGTCTGCTGGAAGCCGAAGCGGTAGGTGTCCAGCGGGATCGTGATCGCCGGCCCCTGGCCGCCAGGCTGCAGCGTCAGCTCCATCCCCGTGGCCCCCGCGGCCGGCAGCGGGGTCGACGGCGGCGTCGGCAGGGGGTTCGGGGTCGAGAGACTCGCGGAGTTTGTAGTCTGGTCCCAGGCTTCGGTGGCCGTACCCGTCGCCTCGGTGACCGCGCCGAAGTCAAGGCTGATGCTTTCCTCTGGGGAGGAGCCGGATCCTCCGATGGCGTCCGAGGCGACGGAGACATCGCTCATGGACCACCAGGCGACCGCCCGGCCGGAAGCGTCGAACTGGGTCAGGATCGCCTCGGCAAAACTCGTGGCCTGCGTGATGGCGGCGAAGAGGTCCGGCGTGGCGGCGCCGGGGGCAGCGGTCGCCTTCAGGGCGTCGAAGTGGACCCTCCCGGCCCCGGAATTGTTCGAGGCGATGGCGTTCACGGTCTGCTGAAACCCGAACTGGTACGAGTCCAGCGGGATCGTCACCGGGGAGAAGGACTGCTGGGCCGAGGGCACCAGTTCCAGCGTGATCGACGGCATCCCGGACAGGACGGTCCGCCGCTCCAGATCCTCGAACGCGAGGCGGCGCGCGCGACTCCGCGGCCGCCCGTCGCCAGGGGTCGGACGGACTCGAGCGGGGCCACCAGCGTCGTTCATCGGCAGGGGATGCGGCGGCATCGGCTTTCGCTCCGGATTCAAGGGGTAGATCACCGGGCACTCGACGACTCCGACACCTCCCGAGTCGTCCAGCGAGATTCGAATCGAAGTCCTTCTGAAGGACTAAAAACCGTCTCGAAGCCGATCGGACAGAGTTGCGTCACATTTTTGCGAAAATCCCCTCCCAGGGGGCTGCACCGGCCCCTCGCGAGCGAGATCGATCGTCGTCGGATCGAACCGCATAGCTCCACGCCCAAGCATACACGCACAAATGCAAAGATGATTGGCGTCAGTTTGAAGTTTAATGGGACGTAGAAAGGGGACGTAAGACGTATAAAACTGGACAAAACGCATAAATTAACGGAGAAAAGGTGATGTAGATGATTAATTCTGATCGTTACCTCCGTCTCCATTTTCTCCCTCCAGCCTACGACCGCCCGGTCGGCCACGGCCGATCGTGTCGGTAACGCAGGGAGATACCCTAGATTGCCCAGAGGGCGTGGAGATCTAGGAATGTCCCGAATGGCATCCTGTCCCGAATGGCATCCAGAGGGCGTGGAGATCTAGGAATGTCCCGAATGGCATCCTAGGAATGTCCCGAATGGCATCCACTTAGGGTAACTTCTCAATAACCCCGGGGAACCGTGGCGCGTCTGGTTGGCGCGCAGCGAGAGCGCTGAAGTCCCTCGCATGGATCTCCCCGGCGTTGCCCCCACCGCGCCGCCACCCGCCTATGCCGGCAGCGCGGCTGCGGTCTTCCTGGCCGCTGTCTCCTCCGCCTTCCGGCGGATCAGTTCCGCCAAGCGGGGGATTTGACCCACGCCCCGCACCCGGTCCTGGAGATACGTCCAGAAGCTCACTCCCAACTCCCGGCACGTCTTCTTCAGGCTGGCGAACGTATCCCGCGCACGACGACCCGACTCGCTCCGCGTACCCCCGCTCACCTTCCGCTTCTTCACATAGTCGCGCAGGTGCCGTTCGCTCAGGTTGGTGTGCAACGGCACTTCAGGATGGTCCAGCACTCGCAGCAACGCCGCGCGGTGCGTCCTCATCTCCTTGAGCACGCCATCGATGCTCGGGAAGCCCGTCCGCTGGCTACACAGGGCGTCGAAGCGGGCCTCCACCTCCGGCCGCCGCGATGGCTCCGGATGCTGGCGGTATCTCTTGAGGACCTGATACAACTCCCAGATCTCGCCCCGGACCTTGGCGATCGCCGCCCGGTGTTCTTCGCTGTACGGGATCATCCGCGCCAACGGCCGCTCGGCGTGGATCCAGCACGCCGCATGCACCAGCACGTCGTACTGCCCCGCCCCGTCGCTGAGGACCACCAGATCCGGCGACACCCCCTGAGCGATCAGGCTGCCCAGCAACGCCCCCTCGCTGGCGATCCGCACGTGCCGCTCCCCGATGATCCCCATCCGTCGCAGATGGGCCCGCCAGGCGGCCGGGTCGGCGAAGCGTCGCGGGCCTCGGCGCAGCCGATCCAGCATCGCTCGGGGCAGCTTCTGCCGCCGCCAGTAGGCCACCGCGGTCGGGTTGATCACGTAGTCGGTGCGCGGCCCCCGGAGGACCCCCAGGAAGTTGAGCCGACTCTTGCTGTCGGTGCTGGCGAAGGAGGCGAACAGCTCGTTGCCGATCTGGGTACAGGCCCCGGTGTGTCCCCGGTGCCGCGCCCCGGTGTCGTCCACCTCGATATACGACGAGACCGCCAACGCCGCCGGCAGCAACTCGTCCTTCTCCCGGTGGAAGGCATCCTTCCCCTCGGTGAGGATGCGGGACAGTTCGCCGGGGGAGATGTCGATGCCCAGTTGGCGCAATTGCTCCAGCAGCAAGGGCTGGGTCACGTGCTGGTGGTGGTACTGGTGGAGGAGGAAGCAGACCAGGTCGGGCCCGAAATGGCTGCCGGGGATCAACTCGGCGGGGAGCGGGGCCACCAGGCTCCGGCCATCGGGGGCCTGCCAGTGTTCCCGGCGGTAGCGGATGACGCGGGGCTTGAGGACCAGGTCCTGGACGACGAAGTCCTCGTAGCCCTTGAAGACGGCCCCCTCCGGGACATGGGGCAAGGGGACGACGGTCTCCTCGGTGATGGTCAGTTCGGCGGTCTTGGACCGCTTGGTGA
>DAIDKV010000066.1 GCA_027449865.1 Planctomycetales bacterium | reverse complement strand
CCAGGTCGGCGAGGTCCATCGGTTCTGTGTCGGGGAGTCCCTCAACAAGCGTTCCGTCCATAACAAAGACGCTTGTACCTCAAGTCGATCATCCGCGGAAGAACCTACTCCCACTCGAAAACGGGTTCGGCGAAGGCTTACAATGTTGGCCTCGCCGCACTTCTGTCGGCAACGTCGATCTCCTGTTTTATTACGTAAAATTGCGCTGTTATATCGTCATCGACCTGAAGAGCACGCCCTTCAAGCCGGAATACGCCGGCAAGATGAACTTCTATTTATCAGCCGTGGACGACCTGCTCCGGCATCCTGACGACCAGCCCTCGATCGGGATCATCCTCTGCAAGACGAAGAACGAGGTGGTCGCCGCGTATGCGCTTCGCGATCTGGCCAAGCCCGTCGGCATCTCCAGCTATGTTACCAGGCTCGTCGAGTCGCTGCCGCCCGCCCTGCGCGGGAAGCTGCCAAGCCCGAAGGCGCTGGAAGCCGAGTTGAGCAAGAGCGACAAAGACGACTGAACCATTGATTTAATACGGACCCTCCTCGGGCCTCACCGAAGCCTCCCATCTCCGAACGGCTGGGCCCGGATCTTGTAAGAAAAGCGGCCCGAGAATCCTTACACGAAGACGGGGGAAGATGGTCCAGAGGAATCTCGATGCACCCTTGTGTGGCGCGGTGTCGGCGGCGAGGGCGACCAGATAACGTCTCGATTCCGTGTCATCGCACATCCCCGGCCCCCCGGCCCGTTGATCTTGAAGCCGAGGAATGTCCTTGGTCTGTCACGTAGATCGAGGGGGTCGATGTTCCGATGAAACCGCACTCGTCAGACAACCCGTCCGGGACCGGACCCGGTTAGCAATCCGGTCCGAGTTGGAGGCCGAGTAGGGGAGGGAGCCAGCGAACGTTGGCGAATGCCTCGAGCTCCTCGTCCCGACTCCGGCTCACCTCTCGCCGGGACATAAGCGCAAGACCGCCATGATCAGCCGCCGAGGGGCGGTGTCCACTCCCCTTGAAATCCCTCGCGGGCCGTGCAATAATTCCTCGGTCTTTATCAATGTTTTCCGAGGAATCATTGCAATGGCCGGGCGAGTGACCAAATTCGATACGGCCCTGGAGCTGCTTCGCCGGAGTGGGACCCTACGGCCTCGCGACCTGGCCCGCGATGGCATCCCACCTGACTATCTCGACCGGCTCTACCGACTCGGGCAGGCCGACCGGGTCGCGCGGGGACTCTACGCCTGGCCGGATGCCGAGGTCAGCGAGCACCATAGCCTCGCCCAGGCCGCACGGCTCGTCCCCGCGGGCGTGGTCTGCTTGCTCTCGGCACTGCGGTTCCACGGCCTGACCACCCAGTCGCCTTGCGAGGTCTGGCTCACCTTCCCGATCAAGGCGTGGGCCCCCAGGGTCGATTCCCCGAGGCTTCGGATCATCCGGGCCGGCGGTCCGGCCCTCACCGCGATGATCGAGCAGCACCGGGTCGAGGGGGTCGCCGTGAGGGTCTACTCGCCCGCCAAGACGGTGGCTGACTGCTTCAAGCATCGCAGCAAGATCGGGCTGGACGTGGCGATCGAGGTCATCCGCGACGTCTTTCGGGGGAGGAGGGCGACGATGGACGAACTCTGGGCGGCGGCCCAGGTCTGCCGGATGGCGAACGTGATGCGGCCCTATCTGGAGTCGCTGGCATGACCCGGAAGGCTCCGAAGGATACGGCGGCCTCGGTCAGGCAACGCCTCCTGAATCTCAGTCGGCGGTCGGGGGAGGAGTTCCAGCGGCTGCTGACCCGATATGCGGCGGAACGACTGCTCGACCGGCTGTCCCGCTCGGCGTATGCCCGGCGGTTCGTCCTCAAAGGCGCCCTGTTGTTCGCTCTGTGGACGGGCGAGCCTCACCGGCCAACGCGGGACCTCGACCTGCTCGGGTTCGGCGATGGTAGTCCGGAGGCCCTGGCCGAGGTGTTCCAATCGCTCTGCGCGCTGGAGGTCGCCGACGACGGGCTGGTGTTCAGCCCGGACTCGGTCACCGTCGAGGCGATCCGCGAGGATCAGGAATACGGCGGCCAGCGCGTGAAGCTGGAGGCGCGGCTCGCCGGGGCCCGGATCGATCTGCAGGTCGACGTCGGCTTCGGGGACGCGATCACACCGGAGGCGGAGACGGTGGAGTACCCGACGCTGCTGGGCATGGAGCCGCCACGGCTCCGCGCCTACCCGCGCGAGACGGTGGTGGCGGAGAAGCTCGAGGCGCTGGTAAAGCTGGGGATGGCCAACAGCCGGATGAAGGACTTCTTCGACCTGGCGGTGCTGGCCCGGTCATTCGGGTTCTCGGGCCCTGTGCTGCGGGATGCGATCGCGGCGACGTTCCAACGGCGGGGGACGGCGATCCCGACCGAGTTGCCGCTGGCCCTGACTGATGCGTTCGCGAAGGATGGGGCGAAGCGGGCGCAGTGGAAAGCGTTCGCGAGCCGTAGCGGCCTGGCGTCGAAGGCGGGGGGATCTCGAGCAGGTGCTCGCCGAGCTGAACGCGTTCCTGGTGAGGCCGATGGTGGCGGCGGGGCGTGAGGCGAGATTCGAGGAACGGTGGGAGGTGGGCGGGCCCTGGCGGCCAGCGTGAGGGGCCCTCGAACGATCGAGAGCCGTGCCCAACCGGGAAGGCCCGACAATCGGCTATTATGTTCGATCGCGTAAGAATTTGGTGTATGTGACGCCTGTAACGTCCTGGACGCCGCCTTCTCACCCGCTTTGCTCCGGTAGTCGCAATTTTCGCAAAATTGCGAAGTTGCATACCTTGACTCATTGCGCAGATTTGCGGATACTCGACCGGTCTGGAGGCCGGGGGTATAGGCAATGCCGAGCACCGCAGTTGTTTTCTACCGCGACGATGACGGCACGGTCCCTGTCCTCGATTGGCTTGGCGGTCTGCCTCTCAAGGCACGACTCAAGTGCCTCGTCCGGATCGAATGCTTGAGAGAGTTGGGTTACGACCTTCGCCGGCCCGAGGCGGACTTGCTCCGCGACGGGATTTACGAGCTGAGAGTCAGCCTTAACCATGTCCAGTACCGCATCCTTTACTCGTTCCACACCGAGGCGGACCGGTCGGAGGGCCGCAAGACCGTCAAACGGGGGTCGGTCAAGCATCGGTCCAAGGATAGTGGTCAACCGGTCGTGCGACGAACCGTCGCGGTTTTGGCCCACGGTCTCGTCAAGGAAGACAAAGTTCCCGGCGAAGAGATCGACAGGGCCCTCGCGCGTATGAGGAAGTTCGCGGCAGCCCCGGAGCGACACACATTGGCGGAGGAATGACATGGCTGGCAAGAAACGACGGCAGACAACCGACGCGGTGGAGATTCTCCGCCGCCGCTTCGTCGAAGGGGACGCGGAGTCCGAGGCGTTGCTCGAAGAGATCCGCGCCGAGGCTGAGGTCGCCCGGACGATTTACCGGCTACGGAGCGGGGCGAAGCTGACGCAGCAGGCGCTGGCCGAGCGAGTCGGGACCACCGCCTCGGTGATCAGCCGCCTGGAGGACGCTGACTACACCGGTCACAGCCTCGCGATGCTCCGCAGGATCGCCGCAGCCCTTGGCCGCCGGGTAGAGATCCGATTCCCGGCGGTGAAGACGGCCAAAGCCCCCTCGGCAAAATGAAAGGTCGTTTGTGATGACGCTACAATGTCTTATGATGGTGGTCATGTCATGTTGCGGTGGGTGTGACATCGGAATGATGTAATAACCGGTACGATCCAACCCCGGGGTCAGGTCGCCACCGGGAAACCCTCGTGGTCGATCCGCGCCCAGAACTGGGCCCACCGACCCGTCGTGTACGTCAGACACCGCACGCTGAGCACCGCCGCTGCTCCCGCATCCTTCCACCTCATCCCCCAGGGCCAGCGCGCATAGATAGGCAGTCTACGCGGTCTAGCCCCAAAACAAGCGTTATATCACGTCTGTTCGGCACAAAATTTGCGCGATCGGCTCTGCCAGGCAAAGTGACTGCCATTCTGGCGGAGTCCTCGCATGGCGAAGCCGTCCCACGATAACCCGCTCGCTGGATGTAAGCTCCAGGGGCTCAAGTATCTCGA
>DAIDKV010000065.1 GCA_027449865.1 Planctomycetales bacterium | reverse complement strand
CCCGCGCCGAGGCCCGCGGCCGGGCCGCCTCAAACCGCGACCGGACGTCGCCTCGGCGCCGCGATTCGATCGGCGGCCGAGGCGCTCATCAAGGCCGAGCCGCAACTGACCGAGCTGGACCAGGCCGTCGGCGACGGCGATATCGGGATCAGCCTGACCAGAGGCGCCCGGGCCGTTCTGGAGACCCTGCCCGCCTGCCCGCTCGACGACCCCGCCGCGACCCTCCACGAACTCGCCCTGACGCTCCAGCGAGCCCTCGGCGGGACGTCGGGTCCGCTTTATGCGATGCTTCTCCTCCGCGCTGCCGCCACGCTGCGATCGAACGATCCCGCCGCCGCATCGACCTGGGCCGAGGCCCTCCACGCCGGCGCGGTCGGGATCGGCGAGCTGGGCGGAGCCAGTGCCGGCGAACGAACGATGCTCGACGCCCTGTTCCCGGCCGCCGAGGCGCTCGCCTCGGGCCCGCGCTCCGGGAAGTCGGCGATGGCCGCCCTTGCTGAGGCGGTCGATGCGGCCCAACACGGGGCCGAAGCGACCGCATCGATGTCGCCGAGGCGAGGCCGGACCAGCTACCTCGGCGACCGCGCCCTCGGCCGACCCGATCCCGGCGCCGTCGCGGTTTCCCTCTGGCTCCGGGCGGCAAGCGAGGCGCTCCAGGCGACCGATTGAGGCCGCCTCACCGGGCCTTGTTGTACGCCTTCTCGACCTCGGCCAGCTCCAGCCGCTTTTCGTCCAGTTCGGCTGCCTTCTTGACGAATTCCTTCTTGAGGCGGTCGAGGAGAGTGCGCGACAGCCTGGCCGTGACATCCATCAGGGCGTCCTCTGCCTTCGCATCTTCTTGAAGGCGCTTTGCGATGGCCTCGCCAAAGGGCATGCCCTGCAAGACCTCCGGAGTGCTCTGCCCCGGCATCGACTTCAACTGCGGCTCCGCGGACGCCTTCAGCGAAGCCAGCCCCTCCATGTTCTTCACGTCGGTCATGAGTTTCTTGAGGAGATCCCGATCGACGTCGTGCTCGGTTTGCAGGAGTTCCACCTCGGCACGAAGCCTCGCCACCTGGCCCCGCAAGGCGACCCTGTCGCCCTGATCTCTCGATTGCTCTCCGGACGGCTGGGCCATCGTGATCCCCACCAGGCCCAGCGCCACCATCGTCACCGCCGTCGCCGAAACGATTCGCATCCGCATGGTTTCCTCCTCAAGCTGATGCCCATGAATTGGACCCGCTCCCGCGGGCATGCCCACACCATATCGCCTCCATTCTTGTTTGGGAATATGGGCGCGTGGTCCTGGTTTGGATTATAGCGGTCACATCAATAGAATCGACCAGGGCGAGGCGCGCCCGTCCGCGCCTTGGGGTGGGCGTCGGCTATAATCTATGCGGGTTACGTCCCGTTTGACGGCACGGGCGGAGGGAGTCCCGGTATGCGATGGTGGCTGACGGGTCTGATCGGGCTGATCGTCGCGGCGGGTCTGGCGATCTGGGCGGCGCCTCGGCTAACCGGCAGGCTCGCGCCGATCAAGGTCGGGTTGCTCCACTCGCGGACCGGCCCGATGAAGATCAGCGAGGAGTCGATGATCGACGCCGAGGTCCTCGCGCTGGAGGAGATCAACCAGGCTGGCGGATTGCTCGGCGGTCGGCAGGTCGAGTGGGTCAAGGCCGACGGCCGGTCCGACTGGCCCACCTTCGCCCGCGAGGCCGATCGATTGATCGAGGACGAAAAGGTCTCGGCCATCTTCGGATGCTGGACTTCCGCCAGCCGAAAGGCCGTCAAGCCGATCGTCGAGAAGGAGCATCACCTTCTCTTCTATCCGATGGCCTACGAGGGGCTGGAGGAGTCGCCGAACATTGTTTACATCGGCGCGGCGCCCAATCAGCAGGTGATCCCCTCGGTGAAGTGGGCGTACGACCGGCTGAAGGCTCGTCGATTCTTCCTGGCCGGTTCGGACTACGTCTGGCCGCACGCTGTCAACGCGATCGCTCGCGACTACATCACGGCGCTGGGGGCCGAGGTCATCGGCGAGGAATATATTCTCTACGGGACCAGTGACGTGGACGGGCTGGTCGGCGCGATCAAGCAGGCGCATCCCGACGTGGTGATCAGCACGGTCGTCGGCGACACCAACGCACCGTTTTATCGGAAGCTGGCCGAGGCCGGCGTCGGGCCGAAGGTGGTGCCGGTCATCTCGTTTAGCATCGCCGAGGACGAGCTTCGGCACCTGCCGCTCCGCGAGATGGTCGGCAACTACGCCACCTGGAACTACTTCCAGAGCCTCGACAACGAGGAGAACCGCCAGTTCGTCCGGAAGTTCCGTGCCCGGTACGGGAGCGACCGGGTGACCAGCGACGTGATCGTCGCCGCCTACAACAGCGTGAAGTTCTGGGCGCAGGCCGTCGAGGAGGTGCAGACCGACGAGATCGCCTCGGTCATCAAGGCGGTGCGTCGCCAGACGATGAGCGCTCCCGAGGGGATCATCGCCGTGGCCCGACGGTCGCTCCACACCTGGCGGCCGGTTTATATCGGTCAGATCCGGGCCGACGGGCAGTTTGACGTTGTCTGGGCCAGCAGCAAAACGGTCCGTCCGCTGCCGTATCCGGCCTCGCGTCCCCGCGTGGTCTGGGAGGCGTTTCTGGAGGGCCTGCACCAGCAATGGGGCGGCTGGGCCAACCCGGGCACAGGGGCCGCCGCGGCCGGATCGACACCCACCCGGCCGAAGCCCCAGCCATCACCATCGCCCGCGCCCGCGAAGACCGAGGCCGAGAAGAAGGCGTAGGCCCCGAACACCACCGATCGAAAACCTTTGCCCTGAACCCCCCGACCCGATCGAGGCTCGACCCGAGATGACGCCGCCCCGGTTGCTCCGAGCCTGGTGGACCCGCACGCGAATCATCGCGCACCTGCTCTTCTTCTTTTTGTGCATCTCGCTGATCCCCTGCGGCGTGCTCACCCTGCTGACCCAGGCCATCTCGGCACAGTCGCTGGAGAAGACCATCCGCCGCAACCTCCTGGCGATCTCCGAGGCCAAGACCCTCCAGCTCGAACAGTTCATCCGCGAGCGCAGGGGCGACCTCGCGATTCTCGGCCGGTCTCCCTCGGTCATGGAGGCCGCACAGAAGCTCGCCAGAAGCCGGGCCGGCTCACCGGAACGCGTCGAGCTCATCGACCGCGCTCGTCAGGTTCTGGGCGGATTTATCGAGACCTATGGGTATCAAAATGCCTTGTTATTCGATCCCGAGGGGAACACGCTGCTCCACTACGGTTCCGACATTGATCCCGGCGCCAACCTGCTGACGGGTCCGCTCCGGTCGACCGAGCTGGCGGAGGTCTTCGACCGGGTGCGGATGTTGCTCCAGCCGGATCTATCCGACTACCAGATCTATCCGGGCCGCGACGAGCCGGCCGCCTTCCTCTCGGGACCGGTTTACGATCCCGAGGGGCGGATTGTCGGCTACATCGCGCTGGAGCTGGGCAACCACGAGATTTTTCAGGCGTTCACCGATTACAGTGGCCTGGGCGACACGGGCGAGGCGATGGTCGCGACACTGGAGGGGCGACGGTTTGCCTTCATCGCACCGCCGCGGCACGACCCGGGGAGCGGGTTTCGGCACGAGGGCGAGATGGGATCCGACCGCGCCACCGCGATGCAAAGCGCCCTCCGCGGCCAGCGGGGCTATGGCCGGGAGATCGACTATCGGGGCGTCGAGACGGTGGCCGTCTGGTCGTATCTTCCCTCGTACCGGTGGGGGATGGTCGTCAAGCAGGACGTCTCCGAGGCCTACGCGCTGACCCGTCGCCAGGCCATCATCGTCGCGATTCTGCTCGCCGCCACGGCCTTCATTGTCGTTGGCGTGGCGCTGATGGTGGCCCGAGCGCTGACTCGCCCGATCCGAGAAGCGGCGATGGTCGCCGAACGGATCGCCGCCGGCGACCTGACCGCCACGACCGACGCCGAGGCGCCCGGCGAGGTCGGAACGCTCCTCCAGGCGATGCGGAAAATGATCCAGGATCTCCGCTCGCTGATCGCCCGGATCCAGCGGTCGAGCATCGCGCTTTTATCCACCGCGACGGAGATCTCGGCGGCCTCTCGCCAGCAAGAGCAATCGGTGTACGACTACAGCGCCTCGACCAACGAAGCCGCGGCGGCCGTCAATGAAATCTCGGCGACGAGCCAGGAACTGCTCAAGACGATGAACGAGCTGAACCAGGCGGCCAACCAGGCAGCGCGGATGGCGGTGACGGGCCAGCAGGGTCTGACCCGGATGGACGGCACGATGCGGCAGCTTGCCGAGTCGACCGATTCGATTGGCTCGAAGCTCTCAGTGATCAGCGAGCGAGCCGCCAACATCAACCTGGTCGTCACCACGATCACCAAGGTGGCCGACCAGACGAACCTCCTCTCCATCAACGCCGCGATCGAGGCCGAGAAGGCCGGCGAGTACGGCCTGGGCTTCCTGGTCGTCGCCCGGGAGATCCGCCGCCTCGCCGATCAAACCGCCGTGGCGACGCTCGACATCGAGCGGATGGTCAAGGAAATGCAGTACAGCGTCTCGGCCGGCGTGATGGAGATGGACAAATTCAGTGAAAACGTCCGCCAGGTCGTCGGCGACGTCGGCCAGCTTGGCGCCCAGCTTGGTCAGATCATCAGTGGCGTCCAGGCCCAGCACCATCGCTTCGATCAGGTCACCGAGGGCATGCGCGTCCAGTCCCAGGGCGCCGATCAGATCCGAGAGGCCATGACCCGGCTCAGCGAGGCCGCCGGTCAGACCTCCACCTCCATCCGCGAGTTCAACAAGGCCACCGAACGCCTCCGCGAAGCCGTCGGCGAACTCAAGGAAGAAGTCTCCCGATTTACCCTCTCTTAGTTCCTTGTTCTTTGTAATTAGTCATCTGGCATCTGAAATTAGCTAGTGGTCGATCGTCTCAGTGCATCCTTGATCCACGCTCGACACGCGATGGAATCCAGCAACCACAAATTACAAAGAACCATGCTTCTATTGACCTTCACGGTGAGCGGCGAGCCATATGGAGTGGACGTCGTGGATGTGATCGAGGTGGTGCCGCGGGTGGAGTTGCGGGTGGTCCCGCATGCGCCGGGGTTTGTCGCGGGACTGCTCTCGTATCGCGGGAAGGTCGTTCCCGTGGTGGACCTCGGGCTCTTGCTGGGTTCGTCGCCATCCGAGAATCGGCTCAGCACGCGGATCATCCTGGTCAAAATGGCGGAGAGCCGTCAAAATTCAGGGGAGGAAGATCCCCGACTCGCGGGCCTGATCGCCGAGCATGTCATCGATCTGACGACAATCGACCCGGCACAGGTTGAGCCGGCCCCGGTCCAACTGCCCAGGGCGCCTTATCTGGCGAGAGTCGCCCGCCTCGACCGGGGCTTCGTCCCAATGATCGCCGTGGATCGCCTCGCCTCGATCATCCGCCCCGACCCATCGAACGAGGCATCGACCATCAACTAATTATAGGTTACTATTTAAAAATTTCAAAGTCTTCCAAGAATGTCTAATGATCAAAAGGAGATCGAGTCGCTGCTGGCGAGGCGGATTGGGCTGGACCCGACGTCGACGGGTCCGCATGTGATTGGGGTAGCGGTGCGGCGTCGGATGGCGGATCTGGGGATTCGCGAGGTCTCGGAATACGCGGCGATCGCGAGCGGATCGGAGGCTGAGCAGCAGGCGTTGATTGAGGAGGTGGTGGTTCCGGAGAGCTGGTTCTTCCGCGACGATCGGCCGTTCCGATGGCTTTCCGACCGGGTGCGCGAGGGATGGGTAGGGCGTCCGGGTCGGCCGGCGTTCCGGGCGCTTTCGATTCCGTGTGCTGGTGGGCAGGAGCCGTACTCGATCGCGATCGCGTTGCTCGACGCGGGACTCCCCGCACGCCGGTTTCGGGTGGACGCGGTGGACGTCAGCACAAGATCTCTGGAAATCGCCCAGCGCGGGGTTTACTCGGCGAACGCCTTCCGGGGCGAGGGGGAATGGCGTCGTCATTTCCGGCCGGTCGCGCGTGGCTTCGAGCTCGACCCGGCGATCCGATCGACCGTCCGGTTTGTCCACGGCAACGCTCTCGACCCGAAGCTTCTGGCCGGCTCCGACCCGTACGACGTGGTCTTCTGCCGGAACCTGCTGATCTACCTGGATCGCCCCTCGCGCGCCCGGGTGCTGTCGACGCTCGATCGCCTCGTGGCCGACGATGGCGTCCTCTTCCTCGGTCACGCCGACCGGATCGACGATCCCGACCAGGCGCCGAGGTTTCTCCCGACCGGCGAGTCGGGCTGCTTCTGCCATCGGAGGGCGACCCACCCCAATCCCCCCCATGCTCCGTTCTCGATGCCGATGCTAACGCCGATCCTCGCCGAGCGAATGCTCCCCGAGCCGCCGCTGGTCCGGATGCTCCCGGTGCCTGAGTCCGAGCCCAGGCCCGAGCCCGCCGCTCCGCCTCCACCATCCCCGCCGCGATCGCCGATGGAGGAGGCCGCCGAACTGGCGAACCTGGGCCGATACGACGAGGCGATCGCGGCCTGCGAGCGGCAAATTCGCCAGAAAGGACCGGGAGCCGCGGTGTATTCTTTGATGGGGATGATCCGCCAGGCCGCGGGCGACAGTCGCGCCGCGGAAGATTGCTTCCACAAGACACTCTATCTCGACCCTCGCCACGACGAGGCCCTGCTCGCCCTGGCCCTCCTGGCCGACCGCCGAGGCGACCACGCCGCCGCCGCCGGCTACCGCCGACGCCTTTCGCGATCCAGTGGTCAGTGATCACTGGCCGGTCTTTATGGATCATGCATTCAGTCGCTGAAGGTGAAGAGATCGGAAATGGCCCGAGGCGTTACCACCATGACCAATGACCCATTACCAATAACCAATGACCGAACGGATTGCTGGCACCGGATCGGGGTCAACGGGGACCGGAGTTGTCCGGAGCTGGAGCGTTACGTGCATTGCCGGAACTGTCCGGCGTTCGCGGCGGCGGCGCGCGACTTCTTCGACCGGCCGGCACCAGCAGGGTATCTTTCCGAGTGGTCGAGCTGGCTCTCGGACGTCGACGCGGATTCTCGGGCCGATCGCGGGGAATCGGGTGCTGAAGACGACGACGAGGGGAGAGTGGCGCGTCGCGAGGGGACGAGTGTCCTGATCTTCCGGCTGGGAGAGGAAACGCTGGCGTTCCGCACGCGAGCCGTGGCCGAGGTCACGACGCCAAGGCCGGTCCACCGGGTCCCGCACCGATCGGGACGGCTGCTCGCCGGGCTGGTCCACCTGCAAGGACGGGCGCAGTTGTGCGTCTCGCTGCATGGACTGCTTGGGATCGAGCCGACGGGCGAGCCGCGGCGGCTGATTGTTCTGCGCGACCGACGGCGGGCCGAGTTCTGGGTCTTCGGCGCGGATGAGATCGTCGGCATCCGCCGTGTCCCTCGCGACCAGTGGCAGCCAGTTCCCTCGACACTCGCGAACCCGGCCGTCGGCTTCAGCGAGGCGGTCTTTGCCTGGGACAGTCGCGCCATCGGCCTGCTCGACGAGCGCCGAGTTTTCGACGGCCTTCGCGAAATCAACGGCTAAAAGTCCCGAAGGTCGATCCGCTAATCAATAAAGATCTTGAATCTCCAAAATCCCCCAAATCCTCGAAAGCCGCGGACGAAGCGCGATCCGAATCCCCCTGGGAGCCACGGCGATGAGCGACGATCTGAGCGGCTTTTCGCTGATGGACCTGTTCCGGATGGAGGCCGAGGCGCACACGGCGGCGCTTTCGGCCGGGCTCGTGGAGCTGGAGGGTTCGTCGGCGAGCGCGGCGACGATCGAGCCGCTGATGCGAGCGGCGCACTCGCTCAAGGGGGCGGCTCGGATTGTCGGGATCGACGCGGCGGTCCAGGTGGCGCACGCGATGGAAGACGCGTTCGTCGAGGCACAGAAGGGCCAGCTCGTCCTGACTCCCGCGGCCGTCGACGTCCTGCTGCGGGGCGTCGACTTCCTGGTGAATGTCGCCGAGGTCGCCGAGGATGAGCTGCCGGCCTGGCAGGAGTCGCACGCCGAGGAGGTCCACGCGCTGGTCGTCGCGCTCGACGCGGTGAAGCATGGCCGGGCGGAATCGGTGGAGAAATCGGAGCCGGGGATAACGGGCGATGGAACCGAAACCCATTTCCCAGAAGTGGTCGAGCCGGGCGAGTCGCATGGCGAGCCGTCCGCGTCGGTATCCCCGAGGGACGAGCTTCCCGTCGAGGCGTTTGAGCCAGCCCGTGGATCGGCTGGAGCCTCGCCCGATCGGCCGATCGGCGGGGCTTCCCCCGCGGATTCCTCGGAGTTCCCGCCCGCTGAATCTCCCTCGCCCGCGATACCCGCGGCGTCCTTGGTCGCGCCCGAGCCCGAGCCTGGCCCGGCGCCCGAGGCCGACCGGGTGGTTCGGGTCTCGGCCGAGAGCCTGACGCGGCTCCTGGGTCTCGCTGGCGAGGCGCTGGTGCAGAGCCACCGGCTCCGGCCGATGGTCGCCTCGCTCTGGCGGATGCGCGAGCGGCAGTCTCGGCTGATCGAGTCGCTCCAGGTGCTGGAGGACCGGATGGCGGGCGCCGAGGGGGGTATCGGCTCGGCGTCGACGGCCGCCGGGCGCGAGCGGCTCGCCCGGGCGAGGGGGCGAGCCGCCGACAGCATGCAGGCGATGGCCGAGGTGGTCGAATCGCTCGAAGCGTTCACGCGAGACAGCGAGGACCTCTCCAGCCGCCTGCATCACGAGGTGCTCGCCAGCCGGATGCGGCCGATGGCCGACGGCCTCCGCGGCTTCCCCCGGCTGGTCCGCGACCTCTCCCGGGAGCTGGGGAAGGAGGCGCGGTTCGAGGTCGCCGGTGAGTCCACCGGGGTCGATCGCGACATTCTCGACCGGCTCGAAGCGCCGCTGAATCACCTGGTCCGCAACGCGATCGACCACGGCCTCGAAGCGCCCGACGAGCGCCGGCGCCTCGGCAAGCCGCCCGCCGGGACGATCCGGCTGGAGGCGCGCCACCGCGCGGGGATGTTGCAGCTTGTCCTCTCCGACGACGGCCGGGGGATCGACCTGGACCGGCTTCGGGCGAAGGTCGTCGAGCGAGGGCTGGCCGAGCCCTCGATGGCGCGCCGGCTCGGCGAGTCGGAGCTGCTCGACTTTCTGTTCCTGCCCGGCTTCTCGACGCGGGACCAGGTGACCTCGGTCTCGGGCCGGGGGGTTGGGCTGGATGTCGTTCACAGCATGGTGCAAGCGGTGCGCGGGACGGTCCGGATCGCGACCCGACCGGGCCGCGGAACCCGGTTCATCCTGCAACTCCCGATCACGGTCTCGGTGATCCGGGCGCTGCTGGTCGAGATCGCCGGCGAGCCCTACGCCTTCCCGCTCAGCCGGATCGACCGGATCCTCCGGGTGGCGCCCGGCGATGTGCGCGACCTGGAAGGCAAGCCGCACGTGATGCTCGACGAGCAGCTTGTTGGGCTGGTCGAGGCGACCCGGGTTCTCGACCTCGAACCGTCCCCCGAGGCGCCCGGTCGAAGGCCCGGCGAGGCGATGCCGGTGGTGGTCGCCAGCGACCGGAGCCATCGCTTCGGCGTGGTGGTCGACCGCTTCCTCGGCGAGCGGGATTTGAGGGTCTCTCCGCTCGACGCCCGACTCGGGAAGGTGCCGAACCTCAGCAGCTCGTCGGTTCTGGAAGACGGCTGGCCCGTTCTGATCGTCGACGTCGAGGATCTGATCCGATCGGTCGACAACCTGCTCTCGGGCCGCCGCCTCGGCCGGCTGGGAGCGGAGGGGGCCTCGATCTCGGCCGCCGAGAGACCGACCCACGCCGCTCGCCGTGTCCTGGTCGTGGACGACTCGATCACCGTCCGCGAGCTGGAGCGGCAGTTGCTCGAAGGCCGAGGCTACCTCGTGGATACCGCGGTCGACGGCGTCGACGGCTGGAACTCCGTTCGATCGGGACGATACGACCTGGTTGTCAGTGATATTGATATGCCCAGAATGGACGGCATCCAGCTTGTCCGGCACATCAAGGACGACCCAAGGCTCCGGTCGATCCCGGTGGTGGTCGTCTCGTACAAGGACCGCGAGGAGGACCGGATCAAGGGCCTCGACGCCGGCGCCAACGCCTATCTGACGAAGAGCAGCTTCCAGGACAAAACATTCCTGGCGACGGTCGCGGATTTGATCGGCGAGCCGAGGGGATGATCGGCCTGGCACAATCCTGGAAAGCGGAACGGCCGAGGGCACCCGAAAAGGGTCGCCCTCGGCCGTCGAGAAAGGGTGAATCCAGGCTCCGAGGCCGGATTTCTCAATAGGAATCGCTGGAAATTGTCTCGCCCGAGTCGGTCGATCCCAGCGCCATCCAGGTCAACTGGTTGACCGTGCTCTTGATGAAATGGACCGAGCCATCGGCAAACACGGCGTTGCAGCCGCCGGGATGGTTGCTGCTCGGCGCCTTCGCGATCTCCCAGCCTCCATCCTCAACGCGCCGGCGTTTGCAACTCCTGGTTGGTCTCGACCGTCGCGTCGAGCTCGCCGGGGAACTCCTGCCCCTGGGCCGAGAAGCTGAGCGTGCCCTTGAGCTGGAACTTCTCCTTCGCCGAGACGATCCGGCCCGTCATCCGGTCGAAGAGGATCGTGCCATCCGACGATTCGACCTTCAGATCCGCCTTCGTCACCTTGGATGGGGCCTGAGAGTTCGGATCGTCCCGGTAGGTCGCCCCGATCGTTCGGACCGAGATTTGATCCAGCTCCCGGTCGTTTTTCTTGACTGTGCCGATATATTCGTATTTCTGGCGGAGTTCCAGTTCCATGTCCACGACCTCGGTGAGCAGGGTTCGCTCCCAGGGCTCGCCGGGGCGGGCGAGGACGTCGGGGAGAATTTGCAACTCCTGATTGAACCGGGTACGGAGCTTCTCGGCCGAGAGCCGAGATCGGAGGGCGTCGCGTACCTGGGGGTCGAGCTTCTCGGCCTTTTCCTGGATCTTCTCGGCGCCCTCGATCGCCTTGACGTGGTTCTGGGTGTCGAGGACGACTGTGTACTCGATCCCGGGGATGAACCGGTAGACGTCGCCGAGGAATTCCAGTTGTTTCTCGTCGGTTTCGAGCTTACCGTCCTTCGAGTCGAAGGCGACCCGGATGTTTCCTGGGAGAGTGAGCTCGGCCCGGAACGACTCGATCTTCTCGCGGACCGGCAGCGAACCGTCGGCCGCCCGGCTCCCTGTCGTCCGGGCGATGACGACGACCTGGTCGACGTCGGTCGGGAACTCCATCCCGGCGACGGTGAGCATTCGGTGGATCTTCAGGCCCGAGCTGTAGGACAGCTTTCGGCCCTCGGGAAACTTGTGCTCGAGCTTCACCTGAGCCCGCGCCGAGGGCAAGGCGGTCGTCACGAGCAGAGCCGCTGTCGCCAGCGCGCCTCGAATGGTCCTCATCGGTCGTCTCCTGCGTCTCGGATCGGATCGGGGCCGGATCGTGGTGGATTGGGACGATCGATCGCCCGGTCGGGGCCGTCGTCCCGATCGCCATTGACCGTGGATTCGCCCGGGGACCGGCGATATTTTCACGCGTGGCTTACGACCCTCCGGCCGGTTGCGATTCGGTCCGGATCGTGAGCTCGAACCCGACCTGCTGGTCCCGGCCGTCGTGCCCGAGTGTCAACCGGCCTTCAAGCTGCACCCGGTCGCGAACCTCGACCGCCCGGCCCTCGCTCCGGTCGAAGAGGACGAAGCCCTCCGACGAGCTGACCTTGATCTCCTCCTTCGCGAGCTTCATCGGCGAGGACGAGTCGGCGTCTTGCCGGCAATGCACCTCCAGGACCTGGCTCTTGATCCGGTCGATCTCGCGATTCCCCTTCTTCTCGGCGCCGGTGTACTCGTACTTCTTCTTGAGGACCAGCTCGATTCCAGCGCCGACGTCGACGGTTTCGGTTTTTTCCCAGGAGGCGCCCGGTTTGACCGGTCCGTCGGGGAGGGCCGAGAGGCCGAGAGCCCGCTCGAATTCCCGGGCGAGCGAGTCGTCCGAGAGCCGGCTTTTGAGCAGGTCGACGGCGACCGGGTCGAGGGTGCTGAGCTTTGATCGAACGGCCTCGCCTCCCTCGACGGCCTTGAGACGCCCCTTGCCGTCGAGGATCGCCGTGAACGCGAGGCTGTCCTCGACCCGGTACATCGGCTTGAAGAATTCGAGGTCCGGGTGCGCGACCCGGTCGGCGGACAGATCCTTTGAGTCGTGTCGGACGTCGCGACCGCCGGGAAGGCGCTGGCGTTCTCGGAGCGATTCCACCTTCACCGAGACGGGCCGCGTCGCATCGCCCCGCCGCTGGCCCGCCTCGATCGCGTAAACGACCGTTCGATCCTGGTTGGAGGGCATCTCCATCCCCAGGTTTTTTACAAGCTGGTTCTTCGATGTGCGCACCCGGTATCGGAGCGCCCGACCCTCCGGGAATTTCGCCTCGAGCTTCACCTCGACAGGCCCCGCCGCCCAGGCCGGGGCCGATACCAGGATCGCGATCGCGACCAATCCGATTCTTTTCATTTGAGTTCTTGAGTCCCCGAGCCTCTGGTCTTTACCCTGGAGATGAGTGCGACCGCGACGAAAAGCCGGGCCGGTTCGAGCCGTGAAATCGCCTGGATCTTTCATGGACCCTTGCTCCGATCTGCCCACTGTGACCCTACCGCCCGACCCTGATACACTCTAGGCAGACCATCACCCCGCTGACTACCGACCACTCTCCCCCAATCGATGACCAAGAAACCAACCATGAGCCGCGACCGGAGACGAACCGTCGTCCTGATAATGGTGGCGATCTCGGCGGCGGCCGAAGCGGGATGCCAGCAGAATCGGGCCGCCGTCGCGCCGGCGGCTCCCCCCGTGGTACCGGTGGCCCAGCCCGTCGCTCGCGAGGTGACCGACTACGTCGACTTCACCGGCCGGACCGAGGCCATCCATTCGGTCGATATCCGGCCAAGGGCCAACGGATACCTCGTCGAGATGCCATTTCAGGAAGGCGTCGAGGTCAAGAAAGGCGACCTGCTGTTCGTGATCGACCCACGCCCCTACAAGGCTCAGCTCGACCAGGCGCAGGGGCAGGTTGACCTGTACCGAGCCTCGCTCAAGCTGGCGAGAGTGACACTCGCCCGCGACCGAGCCATCAACGCACGCTCGCCCGGTTCCATCAGCCTCCAGCAGTTCGACCAGGAACAGGCCGTCGTCGACGAGGCCGAGGCGCGGGTCAAGGCGTTCGAAAAGAGCATGGAAATTTACACGCTCCAGCATGAATTCACCAGGGTAACCTCGCCGATCGACGGGATGATCAGCCGATATTATTTGACGCGCGGAAATCTCGTCAATCAGGACCAGACCTTGCTGACGACGATTGTTTCGGTGGACCCGATGTATGCCTACTTCGAGATGGACGAGCCGACGCTGCTCCGCATTCGCCGGGCGATCAACGAGAAGAAGGTGCGCGTTCCGACCGACGGCAAGATGTCGGTTCTGATGGGACTTCAGGGCGAGGAGGGCTTTCCGCACCAGGGGACGGTGAACTTCATCAACAACCAGGTCAACCCGACGACCGGGAGCATACTCGTCCGTGGCCTCTTTCCCAATCCGAAGCCGGAGGGCGGGCTCCGGCTGCTCTCGCCGGGAATGTTTGTCCGGATCCGGCTGCCGATCGGCCTGCCCCACCCCGCGGTGCTGGTCATCGACCGCGCCATCGGGTCGGACCAGGGAACCAAGTTTGTCTATGTTCTCGACGCGAAGAACGTGGTTCAGACCCGCCGGGTCAAGACGGGCTCGCTTCAGGAGGACGGACTTCGGGTGATCGACGAGGGCCTCGGCGTGGGCGATCGGGTGGTCGTCGGTGCCTTGCAGCAGGTCCGGCCGAGGCTCCCCGTCGAACCCGAGCCGATCGCGATGCCGATCCCCGTCCCGGGCGTTGTCGCACCCGAGCCGACGAAGAAGGCCGAGGCGACCGGCCCTGTCGACCCGAAAAAGAGGCCGGACGAACCACCCTCGAGATCGGCGGGACGCTGAACCTCTCCCGAGGGAAGTCGGGTCATTTCCATGCTCTCGAAGTTCTTCATCGACCGGCCGATCTTCGCCACCGTCCTCTCGGTGGTGATCACCCTGCTGGGCGCCATCGCGCTTTATAGCCTGCCGATGGCCCAGTATCCAAGGATCACCCCGCCGGGCATCTCGATCTCGATCAACTACCCAGGCGCCAGTGCCCCGGTTGTTGCCGACACCGTGGCCGCCCCGATCGAGCAGCAGGTCAACGGGATCGAGGGCATGCTCTACATGACCTCGCAGATGGGGAACGACGGAACCTATACCCTCACCGTGACCTTCGACATCGGGACCGATGTCAACGCCGCGCTCGTGATGGTCCAGAACCGCGTCGCCCTGGCGATGCCGATGCTCCCCACCCAGGTGCAGAACCAGGGGATCACCATCCGGAAGCGCACGCCCGACATGCTGATGATCGTCAACTTCTTCTCGCCCGACGGGCGATACGACGACATCTATTTGAGTAACTTCGCGACGATCAACGTCAAGGACGAGTTGCTCCGGGTCTACGGGGTCTCCGACATCTTCTACCTCGGCCAGCGCGATTACAGCATCCGGGCCTGGCTCGATCCGCAGAAGCTGGCGGCGAGGGGGATGACGGCGATGGATGTCGCCGATGCGATCCGGCAGCAGAACCTCGACGCCCCCTCGGGCCAGATTGGCCAGCTTCCCGCGCCTCGGGGTCAGCCGTTTCAGCTTCCGATCGAGACCATGGGCCGGCTCTCGACGCCCGAGCAGTTCGGCGAGATCGTCGTCAAGGTCGGCCAGGCGAGCGACCGGGAGCCGGCGCCCGGGATCGTCCGGCTTCGCGACGTCGCCCGGATCGAGATGGGAGCCCAGAACTACAACCTCTCCTGCACGCTCGACGGTCGGCCGTCGGTCGGACTGGGCCTCTACCAGCTCCCCGGCACCAACGCGCTCGACGTCGCCGATCGGGTTCGAGCCCGAATGGAGGAGCTCAAAAAGCGGTTCCCCGAGGGTGTCGATTACGTGATCGGCTACGACACGACGCCCTACATCCGCGAATCGATCGGCGAGGTTTTCCTCACCCTCCGCGACGCCGTTTTGCTCGTCGGCCTGGTCGTTCTGATCTTCCTTCAGGACTGGCGGACGATGGTCCTGCCGATGATCGACGTTCCGGTCTCGCTGATCGGCACCTTCGCCGCGATGGCCGTCCTTGGCTTCAGCCTGAACAACCTCACCCTTTTCGGCCTGGTTCTGGCGATCGGGATCGTGGTCGACGACGCGATCGTCGTTCTGGAGAACACCGAGCGGATGCTCGCCCGAGGGTACGACGCCCGAACCGCGACCATCAAGGCGATGGAAGAGATCACCGGGCCGATCATCGCGATCACGATGGCCCTCAGCTCGGTCTTCGTCCCCTGCTGCTTCCTCAGCGGGATCACCGGCCAGTTCTTCCGCCAGTTCGCGGTCACGATCGCCGTCTCGACGATCATCTCGGCGGTCAACGCCCTGACCATGACCCCCAGCCGCGCCGTGATCATCTTCCGGACCCAGGAGGCGAGACGAAGACATCCCGAGGCCAATGGAAGCGCGAACGGCCAGGCCCACTCTCACGGGCTGGAGCGCGAGGCGCTCCCCTGGTGGGCGTTCGCGATCCTCGGCGGGCTGATCTCGGTTCGGCTCGGCCGCGAGTGGATCGCGGCGCGACTCGGGCTGCCGCCGGCGACGGAGGCCGAGTGGTTCTCGTGGGGATACCTGGCGGCGTTCGTGCCCGGGGCGATCGCGGGGGGACTGGTCGGCCGGGTCGTGATCGGCCCCACGAACGCCGCGCTGGGCGCGCTCTTCCGCGGCTTCAACCGGGCGTTCGACGCGGCGACTGATCTTTATGGATGGATCGTCGGCAAGCTGCTGCGTGTGAGCCTCCTGGTTCTGATCGTCTACGGCGGCCTGCTCGGGCTAACGGTCTGGGCGCTCGACCGGGCGCCCAAGGGATTCATCCCGCAGCAGGATCAGGGCCGGCTGATTCTGAACGTGCAACTCCCCGATGCCTCGTCGCTCCAGCGCACCGAGGCGGCGATGGCGAAGGTGGTCAAAATCGCGCAGGCGACGCCCGGAGTCCGGCACACGGTCGCGATCGCCGGGATGTCGTTTTTGCTCCAGACGACGGCCTCGAACTTCGGCTCGATGTTCATCGTGCTCGACCCGTTCCCCGATCGGCGGAAGCCGGGCCTGCACGCCGAGGAGATCATGCGCAAGCTTCGCAGGGAGTTTGCGAAACAGGTGGGAGAGGCCGACGTGGTCGTGCGCAACTCGGCCCCGATCCCGGGCCTGGGCGTCGCCGGCGGATACAAACTGATCATCGAGGACCGAGGCGACCGCGGCCTCGCCGCACTTCAGGAGCAGACCGACGACCTGGTCGATGCGATGAAGCGCCAGCCGGGGCTGAACTCCGCGTCGAGCCAGTTTCGCTCGCACGTCCCACAGCTTTACCTCGACATCGATCGGACCAAGGCCGAGGCGCTGGGACTCTCGTTCGACGACGTGAACCAGACGCTCTCGATGGGCCTGGGCTCGCTCTATGTGAACAGCTTCAACGCCTTCGGCCGGCACTGGCAAGTGAACGTTCAGCTCGACGGCCCATTCCGGGCCCGCCCCGAGACGATCCACATGCTCCAGGTCCGGAACAAGTGGGGGCAAATGGTCCCGCTCGGAACCCTGCTGAAGATCCGCGAAATCGGGGGCCCGATCAGCGTGACGCGGTACAACCTGTATCGGTCTTCGGCGATCACCGGCAACCTGGCGCAGGGAGTGAGCTCGGGCGAGACCATCCAGGCGATTGACGCGATGACCGCCGAACGGCTCCCGCTCTCAATGAAGGCCGAGTGGACCGAGGTGATGTTCCTCCAGATTCGGGCCGAGGAGCGCAACCCGGCGGCGTTCACCTTCGGACTCTCGGCGGTCGCGGTCTTCCTGGCGCTGGCGGCGCTCTATGAAAGCTGGCTCCTGCCGATGGCGGTGATCCTGGTCGTCCCGATGTGCCTGCTCTGCTCGCTGGCGGGTGTTTTGTGGACCGGCCGCGATGTGAACATCTTCGTGCAAATTGGCCTGGTGGTGCTGGTTGGCCTGGCGTGCAAGAATGCGATTCTGATTGTCGAATACGCGAAGGAGAAGCACGCCGAGGGGTGGTCGCGTGCCGAGGCGACGGTGGAAGCCTGCCGGCTGAGGCTTCGTCCGATCTTGATGACCTCGATGGCGTTCATCATCGGGGTGATTCCGCTGGCGATCGCCTCGGGCGCGGGGGCCGAGATGAGGAGGTCGCTCGGGATTGCGGTCTTTTACGGAATGGTGGGCGTCACGCTTTTTGGGATCTTCCTGACGCCGGTCTTCTTCCACGTGATTCTCGGCCTGAGTGAAGCCTGGCGGCTGGTGACGACGGCGGCCCGGTGGACCGTGTCGACCCTCATCGGCGGACTCTCGGGCGCGGGGCTCGGCTACCTGATGGCGAGGGCGGAAGTGGTCGCCCTGGATCGCGCCCTCTGGATCGGAGGCGCCTCGGGAATCCTGGCGACGCTCGCGGTCCTGGGCATCCACCGGAGGGTGCGCGGCCCGAGATCCTCGATCGGCTCGCCGGAAATACCCCACAGGATCGCCCGCGCAAAAGAGGAGTCGGCCGCCGCCCACGAATCCCGAGCGAACGCCCCCACCCATTACCAGTAATAAATTACAATGTTATCTAGATTCTTCATTGATCGGCCGGTCTTCGCGATTGTGCTTTCGCTGGTGATTGTACTGGCGGGGTTCGTCTCGTGGGGAATGCTTCCGGTAGCCCAGTATCCGCAGGTGACGCCGCCGACGGTGACGGTCACGGCGTTCTACCCCGGCGCCAACGCGCAGACCGTGCGGAACACGGTCGCCGCTCCGATCGAGGAGCAGGTCAGCGGCGTCGAAAACATGCTCTACATGTCGTCGCAATGCACGAACGACGGCGCCTATCAACTGACGGTGACCTTCCGCCTCGGGATGGACACCGACATGGCGCAGGTCCTGGTGCAGAACCGGGTCTCGCTGGCGCTCCCGGTCATCCCGCCGCTCGTCCAGAACGAGGGGATCAGCGTCAAGAAGATGTCGCCAAGCACGCTGATGATCGTCAACCTGCTGGCGACCGAGGGCCAGTATGACAACACGTTCTTGAGCAACTATGCGACGATCTACATCAAGGACGAGCTGGGCCGGCTGCCGGGAGTGGCGGGGATCACGTACCTCGGGCAGCGAGATTACAGCCTTCGGGCCTGGCTCGACCCGGCGAAGATGGCGGCGCTCGGGCTGAGCGCGACCGACATCATCAACGCGATTAGCCAGCAGAACTTGCAGGTGGCGGCCGGTCAGATCGGTCAGCAGCCGGTCCCTCGGGGCCAGCAGTTTCAGCTCACGATCAACACGCTGGGGCGGCTGGTCGAGCCCGAGCAGTTTGAGAATATCATTTTAAAGGCGGGCGAGGATACGTTCCAGGCCTCCAACGCGCCCGACGCCGGAACCAGCACCAGCGCCGCTGGCGGAACGGCCACCAACGGCGCGACCTCGCAGGGATTTCAGGGAGGCTCGGCCGACCGGGGCGGCTCGAACAGCCAGGCTCCGATGCTCTCGCAGGCGACCGGGATCGTCCGGCTTCGCGACGTCGCCAGGGTCGAGCTGGGATCGCGGCAATACGATCAGTCCTGCTCGCTCGACGGCAAACCCTCGGTCGCAATCTCGGTTTACCAGCTTCCCGGCTCCAACGCGCTGGAGACCGCCCAGGGCGTCTACGCGAAAATGCGAGAGCTGAAGACCCGATTCCCCGACGGACTCGACTACCGGATCGTCTACGACACCACGCCCTTCATTCACGAGTCGATCCAGGAAGTGTACAACACCCTGCGCGATGCCGTGATCCTGGTCGGGATCGTCGTCCTGATTTTCCTCCAGGACTGGAAGGCGATGATCCTGCCGATGATCGACGTTCCGGTCTCGCTGATTGGGACGTTCGCCGTGATGGCGGCGCTCGGGTTCAGCCTGAACAACCTGACGCTCTTCGGCCTGGTTCTGGCGATCGGGATCGTGGTCGACGACGCGATCGTGGTGCTGGAAAATATCGAGCGGCTGATCGCTACCGGGCTCGACTCGCGCACGGCGACGATCCGGGCGATGGAGGAAATCACGGGGCCGATCGTCGCGATCACGCTGGTGCTGAGCTCGGTCTTCATCCCGTGTTGCTTCATCGGCGGGATCTCGGGGCAGTTCTTCCGCCAGTTCGCGGTCACGATCGCTGTCTCGACAATCATCTCGGCGATCAACGCCCTGACGATGACGCCGAGCCGGGCCGTCCTGATCTTCCAGACCGAGGCGAAGCACGGGCATTCCGGCGGCCACGAGCTGAAGCGGGAGGCGCTTCCGTGGTGGTCGTTCGCCGTGGTCGGCGGCCTGATCGGGGTCCGGCTCCTCCAGGCGACGATGACCGAACGATTCGGAATCACCACCGAGGCGATCGAGGACGGAACGATCCCCGGCTGGATGACCTGGCTCCCCTGGCTCTCGGCATTCGCGCCCGGAGCGATCGCGGGGGGAATCGTCGGCCTGATCGTGATTCGCCCGGTGAACGTGGTCCTGGGCGCTCTCTTCCGAGGGTTCAACCGGGGCTTCGACCGGATGACCTCGCTCTACGGCCGGATGGTCGGCGGTGTTTTGCGGGTCGGCGCCCTGGTCTTGATCCTCTACGCCGGACTGCTCGGCCTGACCTACTGGGAGTTCATCACCACGCCGACCGGCTTCGTCCCGCAGCAGGACAAGGGCTACCTCCTCCTCAACGTCCAGTTGCCCGATTCGGCCTCGGTCGAGCGGACCCAGCGCGCGATGACGAGGATCGAGGCCCTCGCCCGAGAAACCCCCGGCGTGGCCCACACGGTCGGCGTGACCGGCCAGTCGCTCCTGCTCGGCGCCAACGCGCCGAACCTGGGCTCGCTCTACGTGATGCTCCAGCCGTTCGAGCACCGGCGAGGGCCCGGCCTCTCAGCCGACGCGATCGCCGAGAAAATCCGGGAGCGATGCCGGGAGATCCGAGCCGCCGTCGTCACGATCTTCGGCGCCCCTCCGATCGACGGCCTGGGAACAACGGGCGGCTTCAAACTGATCGTCGAGGACCGGGGCCACCTCGGCCGAGAGGCGCTCCAGCGCGTGAGCGACGCGATCGTCGAGCGCGGCAACCGAACACCGGGATTGCAGGGTCTTTTCAACAGCTCGCGAGCCAACACGCCCTGGCTGTATCTCGACATCGACCGGACCAAGTGCATGGCGCTCGGAGTGCCGGTGAGCGAGTTGTTCAGCACGTTGCAGGTGTATCTCGGCTCGTATTATGTGAACAACTTCAACGAGTTTGGCCGGACCTGGCAGGTGAACGTGCAGGCCGACCAGCGATTCCGAGGCGACGCTCAGGACATCCGCCAGCTTCAGGTGCGGAACAACCGTGGGCAGATGATCCGGCTGGGGACGCTGCTCGACGTCCGGGACACGAGCGGGCCGGTCGCGGAGATGCGATACAACATGTACTCCTCGACAGCGATCACCGGCAACCCCGCGCCTGGGACGAGCTCGGGTCAGGCGATCGCGATGATGCAGCAGATCGCCGACGAGGAGTTGCCGAGGTCGATGGCGTCGGACTGGACCGAGCTGGCGTTCATGGAATTGCAGCAGGGGGGAACGGCGATCGGGGTCTTCGCGCTGGCGGTGATCTTCGTGTTCCTGGTCCTGGCGGCGCAATACGAGAGCTGGTCGCTGCCCCTGGCGGTGATCCTGGTGGTGCCGATGTGCCTGCTCTGTTCGCTGGCCGGGGTGAACCTGGCGGGAATGGACGTGAGCCTCTTCACGCAGATCGGGTTCGTGGTTCTGGTGGGTCTGGCGAGCAAGAACGCGATCCTGATCGTCGAGTTCGCGAAGCAGGCGCAGGAGTCGGGCGTCCCGGTCCGGCAGGCGACGCTGGAGGCGTGCCGGCTGAGGCTGCGCCCGATTTTGATGACGTCGTTCGCCTTTATCTTCGGGGTGGTCCCGCTGGTGATCGCCGAGGGAGCGGGCGCCGAGATGAGGCGATCGCTGGGGACGGCGGTCTTCGGCGGGATGCTGGGCGTCACGCTCTTCGGTGTCTTTTTGACGCCGGTCTTCTTCGAGACGATCCAGCGGATCGGCGCCCGACGCCGCCGTCACGCCCCGACGCACCCGAGGCCCGAAGACCTCGCTCCGAAGCCCTACGACGAGATGGCCGACCTCGTCGAGCCCGCCGGCTCGCTCGATTGAAGCGGACTGGTCATCCCCCGGCGGCAACCGCATGCGCGTGCGTCACCCGCTCTGGGAGGGCGAGCCGTTTTCGCATGAGAACGGCTCCGCTCCCCATTGGCGCGTCGGGTTGATAGGAGGAGTCCGCTCCCACCGGCATCGTCCAGGCAACCGTTAAGCGCTCTAGCCCCGATCCAAGCTCGCGAGACGCCGGAGCGCGAAATGGACATTCTGACGAACCCACTCGGATTCGTGGTCGCGCAGCGCCCCGAGCATGGGAACGGCGCGCCGAGAACCGACCTTGCCGAGAGCCTGAGCAATATCTCCGAGGATCAGCCCGCGCTCGACACTGAGCAACTGAAGCAGCTTGCCCTCAACTCGCGGACCGCCGATGTTGCCGAGGGCCCGGACGATATGACGCCGGTTCTCATAAGTCTCGCGGCTATCGAGCCGGGCCAAGAGTTGGGGTAGTAGGCTTACATCGCGAGACCGCGAGGCGTCGATGATTTTCCAGCGTCGATGGGTCTCATCGCCTTTGCGAATGTGCTTTGCCATCGCGCCTCATCACATCACACCGGCCCACAACCTGGCGACCTCATGACCCAGGCGAGAGAGCCCGCCGCTTCCAATCCTATCGAACCCATCCGGCTCAGGCCAGCGTCCAGAGAACCACCTCCGGCCGGCCGGCGAACCGGACAGGCGGGGTGACAGGGTCGCCTTCGACGAGGTAACCATCGGGATGCCGAGATCATCGGGCGCGACCATCGGGTCGGCTCCTCCCCGGAACGACTCGACCGCGAGGGTCGCATGGCGGGGAGCGGGCCCGCGGTTACAATGGCCTTACGGAGGACCGTGCCATGCCGATGCGCGACCATTTTCGCCCGCCCCTCGATAACATCGCCTCGTGGGAGGAACTTCATGGCCAGTGGCCGGCCATGATCGTGATGGCCCTGAATCGGCAGCTCCCGCCGCGTTACGTCGCCGGTCCGCGCGTCCATCTCGGGGCCTTCATGGAGATCGATGTCTCCGCTTACGACCAGGACGAGTCCGCCTCATTCGGCCGGACGAGGGTCGAAGGCGGGGTCGCGACTGCGACCTGGGCCCCGCCTCGGCCGACGCTCGACGTCGCCACCGACCTGCCGGACCAGGACGCCTACGAAGTCCGCGTCTACGACACAAAGCGGCACCGACGCCTGGTCGCCGCCGTCGAGATCGTCAGCCCCGCCAACAAGGACCGGCCCGAGAACCGTCGTGCGTTCGTCTCCAAATGCGCGGCCCTGCTCCAGGAACGGGTCTCCGTGGCGATCGTCGACCTGGTCACCACCCGCCAGTTCAATCTGTACGGCGACCTGCTCGAATTGATCGGCCAGACGGACCCCGCACTATCGGCCGAGCCGCCCGGGACTTACGCCGCTGCCTGTCGCCGAACGCATCCGGGCGAGACCTGGCGATTCCAGACCTGGAACCACACCCTGACCCTCGGCCAACCGCTGCCGACCCTGCCCCTCTGGCTGGCCGACGATCTCGCCGTTCCCCTCGAACTGGAAGAGAGTTACGAGGAGACCTGCCGCATCCTCCGACTGGTCTGAACGGGTCTGGCCCAAGACCTCATTCGACAAGTTTGCTGTTGTCGCGAACCGCTTCGAGAACCAAACCGGCTAACTTCTCCAGACGACCGAAGTACGCCCGCTCCTCGTTCTCAACTTCGGCGACGACGAGACCGAGGCCATGATAACACAGGCCAAGGATCGCGAGGCGCCGGGTGTCAAGCGAGCCGCGTGTAACGAAGGTGCTCACACAACCGGCGGCAGTCGAGTCCAGGAGCACGAGATCATAGCCGGCGACCTCGCGACCAGGGGATGCCCGAGGGAACCGTGCGGCCTCATGCTCACGCCATAGTTGCTCGATCAAACCCCCGCCTCCCCGCACTCGCTAACGAAGAAGATCAGCGGGTCCGCTGGATTGCCGGAATCCAGGTGGGTCGCTCCTTCTGTCTGATCGCTCCTGCCATCTGGGATTCCAACTCACGGATGAGGGTTGTTCGCCGATCGGGCGTCGGGATGGGATGGGAACCTGGAGCGGGCCTCGCGTCGTAGGTCGAGCCGTCCAGTTCGCGCCCAGCCTGGCTCTTCCGGATGCCTCCCCACTGCTTGAAGAAGAACGGGACGCCCGCTTCCTTGCACTGATCGCGGATGCTCCGAACCCAGTCGGCCTCCATCGGCCGGGCCCCGTGTCCGCTCTCTCCCCCAACGATCGCCCACGAGATGCCAGAGAGATCCAGAGGGCCAAGGTCTTCCAGGAGGGGTTCGATCGAGAGGAATTTGACCGCGGCGGGGGTCTCTCGGAGATGATCGATCCGGGGCAGGCCGTGACGCCGGTTCTCGACGCTGACGCCCCACCAGATGTGCGCCTCCTCGGCAGCGTCGCGGAGTGGTCCTCGAAGCATTTCGGAGAGTCTCTCGGAACGCTTCGTCAGCACCTGGTAGGTGTGCCAGTTCGCCGCCTTCATGACCTGGGCAACAAGATCGACGTAGGCATCCTCGACGTCCTTGTGGAACAGATCGCTCATCGAGTTGACGAAGATCATCCGAGCCCGGGTCCAGCGGAGCGGCTCGAGAAGCTTCTCGGGGATGAGCTTGAGGTCGAAGCCCTGTTCGTAGGGGTGACCCGGGACGCCACGAAACCGCTCGGCGAACGTCTCCGCGTAACAGTGGGCGCAGCCGGGACTGATCTTCGTGCAACCTCGGATGGGGTTCCACGTGGCGTCAGTCCATTCGATTTTCGACTTGTCACCCATCTCGACCATTCCTGGTGGACGGAATTTATGTCCACCCTATCACGGAAGGTCGAAGAAACCAACAGAATCCTCCGCTTCTTCCTCCCTTCTCCTTCATCCGCTCAGGGCATTCGGCCTTGCGATCGCGGACGCGATGAGCTAACCCTGGTTAAGTCGGGAGACAGCCATGACAATCGCCAATATTCACGAAGCCAAGTCGCAGCTCTCCCGGCTGATCGAGCAGGCGATCAATGGCGAGGAGGTCATCATCGCCAGGGCGGGCCAGCCCGTGGTTCGCCTCGTCCCCATCCAGGCCGACGCGTCGCCACGCCTCGGCGGTCAGTGGAAGGGCCGCGTCCGAATCGCGGAGGATTTCGATTCCCTCCCCGCCGAGATCGCCGACGCCTTCGGCATTGAGCAGCCATGACGCTCCTGCTCGACACGCACACCCTGCTCTGGTGGCTCGAAGACCCGGGGCTCTTATCGAAGGCCGCCCGCAAGGCCGTCGCTGACGGCAAGAACGCCGTCTACATCAGCGCGGCCGTCGCGTGGGAGATCGCCATCAAGAAAGCGCTGGGCAACCTCGACGCCCCCGATGACCTGGAAGCGATGATGGCCGCCAATCGCTTCCTCCCGCTCCCCATCACCGTGGCCCATGCCCTGGCCGTCGCCCTCCTGCCGCCGATCCACAGCGATCCGTTCGACCGCCTGATCATCGCCCAGGCCCGCCACGAAGGCTTCACACTCGTCAGCCGCGATCGCCACGTCCTCAGCTATGGTGTCGCCCACATTGCCGCTTAATGGAGCCTGGAAAAGGAACCGACACCAATCGACCTCGTATTCCTGCGAGTCTCAATACGCCGAACGCCTCGTTCGCCGCAATGCCGACCGATCATGACTTGGATGCCGCCGTCCTGGGGAACGCAATCTCTGTCATGACCAGCAGGTCGAGGATGCTGAACTCGTCGTCCTCCTGGTAGACGATCACCGTCCGGCCCGTCGGCGACATCGATAGGAAGTCGGGATGAGGGACGGTGAATGAGCGGCCGTCGGCCATGTGGAGCGTGAACGGGCGAAAGGGCACGGCACGCCAGGCCGCCCGGAGTTGCTGGACCGTCACGCTATGGGCTCCTGGAGAGAGGTCTTCTGACGACGTCGATTCGATCCTACCATAGATCGCGCACGCCCGAACACCGCCTCGATTGACGACCAGCCCACGTGCAGCCGGCAATCTTGAGAATCGTTGCCATCGCGTCCTGTCGCCGAACGATCGAATTCAGTGGCCGGCGTATTGCGGATTCAGGATGTCCCCAGAACTGGTCACGAACTGCTTGATGCCACGACGTTTGAGGTCCACTCGAACACTGACGTCTTGCAGGAACGCATGGCTGCGCGGACAATCACATCCTTGTCGGGAACACGGGCCGCATCAGGTTCCCGCTGCCATCTCCGCCGACCCCGGGGAACGAAGATGTGTTCTACGCCTTCCTCTTCCTGCTGTTTGCCGCGCTAACGGGCCTCGCGTTGTTTTTCTTTATCTGGTCGAGCGAGCTTCGCACGCAAATGCGCCAGGCGGAGGAGGCGTGGAGGGATAATGAGAAAGAATTCACATCCGAATTGGCTCGGCTGGAATCGATCCGGCACATTCCCGACATCATCGAGAAGGTGCGTCGGTCGAAGGAGCAGGTCGAGGCGAAGCTGGCCGAGGCGCAGAAGCGGGCGGACTCGATCGTTCAACTTGCAGCAGCAGAAGCGCAGAGCCAGAGCCGGAGGATCTTGAATGCGGCCGAGACCCAACTATCGGAGGCGAAGTCGGAGCGTCAGCGTCTCCTGGCCGATGCCGAGGAAGCGTTGAGGTCCGCGTGATCGCAGGCCAAAACCCTCCTTGAAGAGACGGACAAGGAGGCCCGAGAGATCGCCTCAAAGGCCAGAAGGGACGCGAAGGAGAAGCGAGCGAAGGCAGACGCAGCGCTGGTGCTGGCCTCGGGCTTCGCGACAGAAATCCGGCATCGGGCCGAGCAACGTGCGCGGGAGATCGCCGGGGAAGCGTACGAGGCCCGTGGTAAGGTCAAGGATTACGAGGCTGCGGTGCAGGCCTTGCAAAACCGGATCGCGAAGTATGAGGGCGTCTACCTCGTCCCTCCCGCCCATATCCTCGACGAACTCGTCGAAGAGTTCGGCTTCAGCAAGGCAGGCGAGAAGCTGAAACTTGCCCGAGAGCGGACCAAACTCATGCAGGCGAACGGATCCGCCGCAAGCTGCGGCTACGCCGACGGCTGGAAGAAAGACCACGCGCTGAAGTTCGTCCTCAGCACGTTCAACGGGAAGGTGGATACCATCCTGGCAAGGGTCAAGCCCGGAAACCAGGGTCGGCTCATCCAGGAGATGAAGGACGCCTATGCCCTCGTCAACAAGGACGGCGAGGTCTACAAGAACGCCCGGATCGCGGAGGAATACCTGGACGCGCGGCTCGACGAGCTGAAATGGGCCATAGCGGTCCAGAAGGTGAAGGAGAAGACCCGGGAGGAACAGCGGGCAATCCGGGAGCAAATGCGGGAAGAGGAGCAGGCCAAGCGCGAGATCGAGCGGGCGCTCAAGCAGGCCGCACGCGAGGAGGATCTGGTCAACAAGGCAATCGCGAGGATCAAGAAGCAGGTCGAAGAGGCGAGCGAGGCGGAAAAAGCCCGGCTGGAGGCCAAACTTGCCGACCTCAACGTCAAGCTTTCTGAGGCCGAGGAGCGAGGTAGAAAGGCGTTGTCGATGGCCCAGCAAACGAAGAGGGGCCATGTCTACATCATCTCCAATCTCGGCTCGTTCGGCGAGGATGTGTACAAGATCGGTCTGACCCGCCGGCTCGACCCGAACGAGCGGGTGCGGGAACTCGGCGACGCCAGCGTGCCCTTCCCGTTCGATGTGCATGCGATGCTCGCCTCGGAGGATGCCCCCGCGCTGGAAGCCGCACTGCACCGGCGGTTCCTGGAACGGCAGGTCAACAAGGTGAACAAGCGGAAGGAATTCTTCCGAGTCAGCCTGGCAGAGATCCGGGCAGTGGCCGACGAGTTGCAACTTGAAGCCACCTGGACGCTGACTGCCGATGCAGCTCAGTATCGCGAGACGCTGGCGCTGGAGCAGGCCATGAAGTCGGATAGCGAGTTGAGGCGGAAATGGCTGGCGGAACAGGCGACCTTCGACTTCGGAGAAGCTGCGCTGGAGGAGGAAGAGCAGGAGCTGATCGAGGTATAACGTCCAGGCATTTCCCAAAATCTATGGCCATCCTCTATTTTCTACCGAATCGGGGCTAAATCGTTCAACCAAAAGTCCGCAGCATCCGGTAGATCGAGCCCCCGGCGAGCCGTCTCCGCGAACGACTGTAGCTCGGCCGGAGCCTAACCCTCCCGTTTCACCCATTCGGCCTCACGCCCCGCCCCGTCCCAGCACCAGATCCAGTAATGCCGCCACCTGCCGGTGCGCCTCAACCGGATGCCGGAGCGGTCGATCCGCGTGGACCTCGTACACGTTCCGACGACCCGTCCGGACCCTCGACAGATAGCCCCCCGCCTCCAGATCCGCCACGATCCGCTGCACCGCCCGCTCCGTGATCCCCACCCGCTCCGCCACGTCCCTTAACCGAACCCCCGGCTCCTGCGCAATACAAAGCAGCACATGCGCGTGATTGCTCAGAAACGTCCAGTCCGGCACATCCGACATGCACCACCCCCCGGCCGTCCCAATGCCCCTTGACGGACCGCCTATAAAATGCGATACAGAATACACGACTCAAATTTCGTGAATCACAGCGACACCCCACCCGATGACTATACCGGCGGAGTCGGCCGCGGGGAACGGGGGCCTGGGATTGCGTGGGGGATCCAATGGGACGTTCGTGGCGGTGGGCGACGGCGGCGATGGCGGTTCTGGCCGGGTTTTCGGCGGTCGCGGTGGTTGGGCAGGCGATCGGGGCGAGGCCCTGGCATCTGGGAGGGCTCACAGTCGACCGCCTGGGCGCCGCGATGGCGATGCTGGTGGCGACGGTGGGCGCCTCGGTGTTTCGGTTCTCGGTCCGGCATCTGGAAGGCGACCCGAGGCGGGGTCGGTTCCTGGGCTGGCTGGCGTTCACGGTGGGCTCGGCCGGGCTTTTGATGCTGGCGACCGATTTGATCCCGCTGTTTATCGCCTGGTCGTTGACGAGTTTCGGCCTGCACCGGCTCCTCACCCATTATCCCGACCGGGCCGAGGCGGTCCGACCGGCGCGGAAGAAGTTTCTCATCAGCCGGATCGGAGATGCGGCGCTGATCGGGGCGATTGCGACGACCGTGCAGGCTTGGGGGACGACCGACCTGCTCGAGATCGACCGCGCCCCGGCCCCGGCCGACGCGACGGCCGCCCATGCGGCGGCGGTCCTGATCGTGATCGCGGCGCTGACCAAATCGGCACAATTCCCGTTCCATAGCTGGCTCCCCGAGACGATGGAGGCCCCGACGCCCGTCTCGGCGATGATGCACGCCGGGGTCATCAACGCAGGCGGAGCGCTACTGATCCGGACCTCGCCGATCGTCGGGCAGTCTGAGGCGGCGCTGCTGATCCTCTCGGCGATCGGGTCGAGCACGCTGGCGATTGGGATGCTGGCGATGTGGGCTCAGGCGAAGGCCAAGCGAACGCTCGCCTGGTCCACGGTCGCGCAGATGGGCTTTCTGATGATCGAGTGCGGTCTGGGCGCCTTCCCGGCGGCGATGCTGCACATCCTCGGCCACGGCTGGTACAAGGCCCGCGCCTTCCTGACGATCGGCGAGCTTCCCGCGCCTGGGCCGAAGCTCGATCCCTCAAGGTCGCCGATGGCCGCCCTCATCGGGACCGCGGCCGCCGTCCCGGCGATGATGATCGCGGCGAGGGTCACCGGCTTCGCGCCCGGCGAATCGCCCGGCGAGTGGGCCATGGCGGCGATTCTGGCGATGGCGATCGGGCAGGGGTGGGGCGTCGCGATCGGCCGGTCGTGGCGGCCGGGCTGGGTCGTCTCGGCGGCGATCGCAACACCCGCCTCGGCCATTCTGGCCTTCGCCCTCTACCGGGGCGCGGATCTCTACCTGGCGCCGGTGCTGGGCGAGAGCCGGCCGATCGAAAGCTCAACGGCGATCGTCGCCGCGACGATCCCGGTCGCCACGTTCGCCGCGCTGATCGTCGTCCGGGCGATGTTCCCCGCACTCGGGCGGACTGCCGCCGGTCGAGCGTTTTATGTCCACGCGTTGAACGGCTTCTATTTCGGCGCGATCGCGGACCGACTGGTCGACCGCGTCGCTCGGATTTTCGGCCTCCGGGAGGTGCAAGGTGCCTGAGCTGCTCGAACCGACCAGTCCGATCGCGGAGCCTCGCGGAGCGATCGTTGAGGCAGACGCCCTCTCGGGCGCGATGGAGACCGTCTGCCGGCGGTTCCCGCCGCTCTGGGACCTGCCGAACTTCATCGCCGTCCACCCGTTTCTCGGACACCTCGGACAGCCGATCGCCGAGGCCGCGGCCGACGTCGCCGATGCCCTCGACGCCGACATCCTGCCGAGGGTCGACGCCTATCGAGCCCTCTGGCGCGCCGGATCGATCGACGCCGAGAACCTCCGCCACGCCTCGGCCCGATCGGGACACGACGCCGACCGGCTCTCGGCGATCCTCGACGGCCGGGCCGAGCCGCCGACCCGGCCCTCGGAGACCTTCCCGACGTTCGCCGAACGGATCGGAGGACCCTGGCACGGCCTGGTGATCCGACAGGCCGCCCGATGGTGCGCCGTGCATGCCGGCGGCGGCGGAACGTTCTGGCCGATCGATCCGATGGAGGGCCTGTTCGCATCGTGGCGAGAGGCCGCGCGAGCCGACCGATCGCCCGAGATCGACGGACTCCGCGGATGGCGGGCCTGGCTCGACCAGGTTCCCGTCGACGCCCGTTCCGCGATCGCCGCGATGGTCGCCCGGCTGGGCCTCGACGTCGACGACCTCGAACCCTACTTCCACCGCCTGCTCGGCGGCCTGCGCGGCTGGGCCTCGTACCTCCGCCGAGAGGGCTGGCAGGACGGGTCCAACGACCCAGGCGCCATGCTCGACCTGCTCGCGATCCGGATCGTCGGCGACGCCGCCGCCTTCGAGCTGGCTCCCAGGCGAACCCTCGCACCCCCGCCCGCGCCGGCCGGTGTCGAGGACGAATCGATCCGGCTGGCGTTTCAGGAAGCGTTTGAGGATTCTTATAGTCGTACACTTCTTCGCCGAATCCTCTCGACGACATCCCGGGCCGACGCGAGCGATCGGCCGACGGTGCAGGCGGTTTTTTGCATCGACGTCCGATCGGAGCCGATTCGGCGTCACCTCGAGGCGCGGGACCCGGGCATCCAGACGCTGGGTTTCGCGGGATTTTTCGGCATCCCGGTCGAGTGGCGGGGTGACGGAACGGTGCGATGCCCGGCGCTTCTGCGTCCGGCGATCGCGATCGGCCAACCGGCGCCGAGGACCTGGCGATCAACGATCGCCTCGGCCTGGAAGGCGGTGATGGCGGCGCCGGCGTCGGCGTTCGCGGCCGTTGAGCTGCTGGGGGCGCTCTCCGGCGTCGGCCTCGCGATCGATGCGATCGCCGGAGGCCGGCGGGTGGGGCCCTCGGAGGCCGAGACCCCGGTCGAACTGCACCCGGACGGGCAGGGGGGTGGGCTCTCGATCGAGCGCCGGGTTGAGCTGGCCCTGGGCCTGCTGGCGGGCCTGAGCCTGGGCCCGCACGGGCCGATCGCGAGGCTGGTCGTGCTGTTCGGCCACGAAGGAACCAGCGCCAACAACCCGCACGCCGCCGCCCTGCACTGCGGCGCCTGCGGCGGGCACGGCGGGGCGCTCAACGCCCGGATCGCCGCGGCGATCCTCAACGATCCCGACGTTCGCGAGGCGCTCGCCCAGCGCGGGCGTCCGATCCCTGTCGACACGCACTTCCTCGCCGGGGTCCACGAGACGACCGTCGACCGCCTGACGCTCCTCGACCTCGACCGGCTCCCGACCTCGCACCGGGCCGACGTCGATCGTCTTCGGGCTCATCTGGAGGAAGCCGGCGCGCGGGTCCGGATCGAGCGCGCCGGGGCGCTCGGCCTCGACCCGGGGCAGGGGGGTCGCCTGGCTCGCATCCTCGACCGACGCGCCCGAGACGGCGGCGAGGTCCGCCCCGAGTGGGGCCTGGCTCGCAACGCCGCCTTCATCGCCGCCCGGCGCGCCCGGACCCTTGGCGTCGACCTTGAAGGCCGGGCCTTCCTGCACGAGTACGACCCAACGGCCGACCCGGAAGGCTCGACCCTCACGGCGATTCTCTCGGCGCCGATGGTGGTCGCCGCCTGGATTAGCGGGCAATACCTCGCCTCAACGGTCGACAACCAGAACTTCGGCTCGGGAACCAAGGCGCTGCACAACCGGGTGGGAACGCACGGGGTGGTCGTGGGCAATGGCGGCGACCTTCGCGCCGGGCTCTCGATCCAGTCGGTCCACGCGCCCGACGGCCGATGGTTCCACGACCCGATCCGGCTCCAGGTGATCGTCGAGGCGCCCCGCGACCGGATCGAGCGGGCCCTCTCGAAGAGCCCGACCGCACGCGACCTGGTCAACAACGGATGGGTCCGCCTCTTCGCGATCGACCCCGAGGGGTCAAACGCCGCGCGATGGATACCGGGCCGAGGCTGGGAAGATCAGCAGGGATAGTCCATCAACTTCGGAAAGCCCGAGGCCCGGCGCTCGACATCAATGGATCGCTCTCGATGACTCGCCACCTCGCCAACTGGACTGATCGTCCCATGTCGACCACAATGGATAGAGCGATCGACCAGAGAAAACGCCGGATCGAACACCGAACAGATTCAAGGGATCGTAAATCGAAAATACTTCCATGCGGAGAATCAAGATGAGCGATCCCACCCTGATCACGCGGGTCGTCCTGAAGGATTTCAGGAGCATTGCCCGATGCGATGTCCGGCTACGAAGACTGATGTTCCTGGTTGGACCAAACGGCTCAGGCAAGAGCAACTTTCTCGACGCCCTGCGTTTCGTCTCCGACGCGCTCAACACATCGCTCGACCATGCACTCCGCGACCGAGGAGGCATCCAGGAGGTTCGTCGCCGCTCCGGGGGGCATCCCAATCACTTCAGCATCAGCCTGCACTTTCGCCTGCCGGGTGGAGAAGCAGGCGAATACTCATTTCGGATCGGTGCTCGTCCGCAGGGAGGATACGAGGTCCAATGCGAGGAGTGCCGCCTGAGTCGCCCCATCGCCCTCTGTGGGGAATCTTTCTATCGCGTCGAGGCCGGGAAGGTCAGCAACACCAGCCTTTCCACAGCCCCAGTCGCGTCCAGTGATCGCCTCTATCTCGTGAATGTTTCCGGACTCGAGGAATTCCGTCCGGTATACAACGCCCTAACTCACATGGCGTTCTACAACCTGAATCCCGACCGAATCCGCGATCTTCAATCCCCCGACGCCGGAGAAATCCTTCGACGCGATGGTAGCAATCTGGCGAGTGTCCTTGGGCGGCTGGAGCGTGAGAGTCCGCCCTTGAAAGCACGCGTCGAGGAATATCTCTCGAAGGTCGTCCCCGGGATTCGGGGATTCGAGGCGAAGCCGGTCGGCCCCAAGGAATCGATCGTGTTCCGCCAGGAGGTGGCGGGTAGCAAACAGCCCTGGCACTTCTTCGCGGCCAACATGTCCGATGGAACGCTACGGGCACTCGGTATCCTTGTTGCGCTCCTCCAGACCACCGACCACCCAGCCTCCGCCTATCGTGTCCCGCTCGTCGGAATCGAGGAACCCGAGATCGCCCTGCATCCCGCTGCCGCGGGTGTGCTGCGTGACAGCCTGCGAGACGCCTGCGGGAAGACCCAGGTCCTCGTCACGAGCCATAGTCCAGACCTCCTCGACGACCCGGAGATCCGCAACGAAGAGATCCTCCCCGTGGTCGCGGAACAGGGCGAGACCCGGATTGCCGCCCTGGATGACGCAGGAAAAGAGGCGATCCGAGATCGACTCTACACGCCAGGAGAACTTCTGAGGCTCGATCAACTTCGACCCAGGAAGCCCGCCGAAGCACAGTTTGCCTCCACGCCACAGCTTTTCGACGGAGGGGGCGAATCGTGAAGGCGCCCCGGTCGATTGCCTGCATCGTGGAGGGCCATGGAGAAGTCGAGGCCGTACCGATCCTGATCCGGCGAATCGCTACTCGGATCGATCCGTCCCTATCGATTGTCATCAACCGCCCTCTGAGGTATTCCCGATCCACGCTCCTCCGCGGCGGCGAATTCGAAAGAGCCGTCGAATTCAGCGCACGACAGGTCGGCCCGCAAGGAAGCATCCTGATCCTGCTTGATAGCGATGATGATTGCCCGGCAACGCTTGGCCCCCAGCTCCTGAACCGTGCTCGCAGCGACCGTGTGATCGGCCTTGTCCTGGCGAATCGCGAATTCGAAGGCTGGTTCCTGGCCTCAGCCGAGTCGATCCGGGGCAAGCGCGGATTAAGAGATGACCTGGACCCACCAACCGATCCCGAATCGATCCGAGGGGCCAAGGAATGGATGACACGGCACAGAATCGATGGGTCCACTTACAGGGAGACCCTCGACCAGGCAGCACTCACTGCCACCTTTGATCTGGATTTAGCCGCGACACGGTCCCGTTCATTCGAGAAATGCCTTCGCGAGATCACCAACCTGATTCAGGCCACCGCCTCCAGTCGCTCGGAACCGTGGGCCGGGGAACGCAAATGAAACTCACATATGCGATTTTCTACGATAGACGGGAAACGGGCCGGGTCGCCCTGGGGGATTGCCCCCCAGGGCTCCCACAGGTCCGGACGTGCGCGTTAGGGAGGGAATAAGGGGTCAGGAACCAAATAAATGGAGTAAACGGGAATGAATTGAGATAAAGCAACAACCGCCGTTCCGATGACGATCGTCGATTCGCAGCCCCCCTCGATCGTCGCCAGCGGCGCCCAGACCGTCACCGCCGGACAGGTCTACTCCTACCCGGTCCAGGCCAGCGATCCGGCCGGTGACCCATTGACGTATTCCTTCGTCGTCCCGGGGAAAAGAAAGGGGACATCCCTAGATCTTGACGCGACCTGGGCAGTCTGGGGTATTTCAGGAGGGGATAGGTGGGCGGGGCTCAAACCGTCACCGCCGGACAGGTCTACTCCTACCAGGTCCAGGCCGGCGACCCATTGACGTATTCCTTCGTCGTCCCGCCGCCATCGGGGATGACCATCGACGGCTCGGGCCTGATCACCTGGGCCACCTCCGCCGCCGACATCGCCGGCAGCCCGTACACCATCGAGGTCCAGGCCACCAACCCCGCCGGCTTGACGGCGCCAACCCCGCTCGATTATACGTTGACCGTGGTCCAGGACACCCAACCCCCGGTGGTGCAGGTCGTCATGTCCAGCGACCAGGTCGACATCAAC
>DAIDKV010000064.1 GCA_027449865.1 Planctomycetales bacterium | reverse complement strand
TCGAGATACTTGAGCCCCTGGAGCTTACATCCAGCGAGCGGGTTATCGTGGGACGGCTTCGCCATGCGAGGACTCCGCCAGAATGGCAGTCACTTTGCCTGGCAGAGCCGATCGCGCAAATTTTGTGCCGAACAGACGTGCCCTGAATCACCTTCTCCAGCTCGTGGATGTAATTGGCTGATATGCCGACGGGACTGGTCGTTGCGTGGCAGGCAAAATTGACGATGCAGCCGAGAAGGTGATTCGGGCGAGCATCGTCCCAGGCCCCGATCACGCCAACTTCTGGATCAACGGGCCCAGCCGGCTCAACAATCCCCGGATTCCCCTGACCGGGATGGGTGATCGTCCGGCCGTCACGCATTCGGAAACGCCGGTTAAACGCGACCGTCGATTCGATCCCCCGGCCAACGCCGGCCCTCGCCGGAATTCGGCGACGATCCGCCTCACAGATCGCCTCGATGAGGGCTGTCTCGACCTGAGCGAGATACTTCGGATCGATCAGAGTGGATTGTTCATACGCCAACCGACGGACGATTGGCGGAGAGTCGTCGTACTCGCCGGGCATCGTCCAGACGAGCGGACCCGACGAGTGCGAATGCGAGGCCGAGATCAGGATCGAGGCTGAGGGAATGCCGGTCCGAGCCTCAACAGCCGACCGCACTTTCTGAACAGTCTCCCGCCGGATGCCCAGGGCGTCGACGCCGACGATCGCAACGCGGTTCGTTCCGTCGTCGAGCACCGAGGCCCGAACCTTGCACGGGTCGTGCAGAACGCGATGGTACGCCTTACCGTAACCGCCGGGGGCCTCCATGCCGATCTCGGGTGTGATGTCACGCTCGGTGAAACCAGCCCGGAACGGACCAGCCGACGCGATCGGACACAGGCCGAGAGCCGCGAGACCCAGCAAGGTCATCTTCCGCCCTCGGTGAAGGATTTGGATCATGGTAGATCCCCCATTCGGTTCAGAGTGGCTGGAAGTTCGCGGGTACGAGCTCAAAACGATGGGACCGCGGCTGAGCCGCCGCCCGCTGATCGGCCACCAGGCTTGCCTCGACGGTATCGAGCGTGTGCATCCCGTTGGTGAGTGTCTGATCCGTCCGCTTTTCCAGGGGAACCTGGAACGCCCGCCATCGCATGAAATGCAGGTCGTTGTGGTGAAGTGTCAGACGATGCACTTCCCTCGCCTGGCGAAGCATCGGCGTCTCGTGACGGGCGAGGTTCACGCCACTCGCGAGTTCCTCGCGGGTGAAAGGGCCAACAGGGCTTCCGTCTATCGAAAGCTGATAGCGCGCCGCCTTCAAACCCTTCACCTTCAAAACCTGCCAGTTGAGCGACTCCTCGACATCAGACGCCTTCACGGCGAGGGCGACGATCGGGTCTTTGAGGTCGATCGGCATGGGAAGCGCTTCGTCGCGCTGGGTCCATCGAATCTGGTCGCCGATCTCAAGTCCATCAATTCGTGTCTTCTCGGCGCGGACCACATCCTTTCTCTCGACATCGATCTCGGCCGTGGAGACCACCGAGGGCGCATTCCACGCCTGCAGCAACGCCTCAGCCATCAGTAACTGGCCGGCCGGGCCGGGATGAACTCGGTCGTGAATCAGCTCCTGGGAGCGGGTCGGGTCGATCTCATGGGCCTTCTTCAGTGCGGCGACGACGTCGGTATTGAGATCGGCGACCGACGCTCCTTCCTTCTTCGCCAGTGACCGGACAAACTCGCCGTATCGGATCAGAACCTGATTATAGCCACCCTCAAAATTCGGCTTGCGGGTCACGTCGTCAAACGGTGAGGGCACGATCAGAGTCACCCGGACGCCGGGGAGATTCTTTTTGAGCGAATCAACTAGATGCTGATATCCTTTACTATAAACGTCGAAGATCTTCTGGTCGAAGGGGCGATAGCTGGCGTCGTTCATGCCGAGCATGACGGAGACAACAGTCGGCTTGTAGGCGAAGACGTCGCGTTCGAGCCGTTTGTCGATCGGCCCACCTCCGCCGCCGGTGACCCGGTCGCCGCCCCATCCCGAGTGGACGAACGAGACATTCATCGTCGGAAATCGCGTGACGACGTAGGTCTCGACGAAGGTCGTGTAAAGCCGCTGGTCGGTGATGCTATCGCCGTAGAAGACGACACGGTCGCCGTCATGGAGGGCAAAGGGCCCCTCGGCGCGGGCGGTGTTCGCCGCGATCGCCAGAAGCCCGAGCGCTGTGAGCATCCGACAAAAAGGAACAGAGTGGCGAAGCTTCGTCCAGAACATGATCGTGGGCACTCCCTGAATCCATGACCTCCCGGGTCTCCATCCAACCCGGGTTCGTGGCAATCGCTGGATTATCGACGACCCGAGAGGGTGTCGCCAGGGGGCGGCTCCGTCGGAAAATGGGAACGAGCCACCCGCGTCGTTGCGGCGCGGGATTCGCATCCGTAAACTTTTCGGAAGGGAGTCCTTCGTCCGACCGAGGAGGGATCCGCCGGTTGCGTCCCGTTCCATTGACGGAGGGCTCGCATGAGTCCCGTTCTGAGACTTGCTCCGTTCAAGTGGCTCGCAGTGGTCGGGCTCGTCCTGCCAGGCCCGGCCGTTCCTGGCCAGGAACCCGCTCACGGCCGTCCCGAGAAGCATGTGCGAGACGACGATCCCGTCGACCCCACGATCACCGAGCTTCTTGCCTCACACAATCGTTATCGCGACTCGGAAAAGAAGCCTCCACTGAAGTTGGAGCCCCGGCTGATGGAGGCCGCCCAGGCGCACGCTCACGACATGGCTGAGCACAACAAGCTCGCCCATGAGGGCAGTGACGGCTCTCTGCCAAAGGATCGCGTCCGACGTCTCGGCTATGTCTACCAGGAAGTCGGCGAGAACGTCGCCAGCGGTCAGGCTACCGTCGCGGCGGCCATGCGATCCTGGATCGAAAGCGAGCCGCACCGCGAGAACTTGCTCGGCGACTTCACGGAGATGGGCGCCGCGGTCGCCAGAGGCTCCGACGGAGAGAATTACTGGTGCGTCGATTTCGGCCGCCCAATGCCCCCCGTCGATCCGAAGACCAGCCCAGGTGAGCTGATCGAGGTCCTGAACCAGGCGCGTTCGGCTGAGCATCGTAAGAAGCTTCGGCCGGACACCAGACTTGCCGCCGTCGCCGATCGGTTCGCTCGCGAGGCTGCCGAGCATCGGACCCTCCAGGTCAAGGACCGCGAGGGAAAGACACCGTTCCAGATTCTCGAGACCGAGGGATACCGAGCCCGCCGCTTCGGAACAACCATAAGCTCGGGTGAGGGCGACCCGCGGAAGGTTGTCGCCCGGTGGCTCGGCGATCCTCGAGAACGAGGGGCCCTGCTCTCGAACTTCGAGCGTGTCGGAGTTGGCGTGGCGACCGATCCAGACGGAATTCCCTACTGGATCATTCTCCTGACACAGGGAGTCGGCCGTTGATGCTCGATGATCCTCGTGATCTTTCCAGGAAACCGTCTGACACCACCGCAGCCGGGCTCTCGAAGCGGCACCGGACCCCGGAGATCATGGACGATCCCGGTCTGGATTCCTCCGAACATGAGCGTGCACTCCGTGGATTGGGCCGAATCAATCGCGTGAGCCGGAGCGCCTCGATCCTCTGGCCGGCGATCGCCGAGGAAGCCTCGCGGTCGTCTGGTCGTCCGATCCGGATTCTGGATCTCGCCTGCGGCGGTGGAGATGTCTGCATCGCACTCGCACGTCGAGCCCAGAGACGTGGGCTAAATCTCCAGATCGATGGCGTCGACGTCAGCCCGATTGCGGTTGACCATGCGGCCAATGGCGCCGGATCGGCCGGTGTTCCGGTCCAGTTCTTCCGGCTCGATGCCCTGAACGACCCGCTACCGGAAGACTACAACATCGCAATGTGTTCGCTCTTCCTCCACCATCTCAACGAGCAGCAGGCGATTTGTCTCCTCGAAAGAATGGCCAGCGTATCACGGTCGAGAGTCCTGGTGAACGACCTGCTCCGATCCCCAGTTGGATACGGCCTGGCCTGGGCGGGATGCCGGCTCCTGAGTCGATCATCGGTCGTTCATCACGACGGACCGGCCTCTGTTCGAGCCGCGTTCCGGCTGGAAGAGGTCCGCGACCTCGCCTGTCGAGCCGGTCTGGAGCGGGCTCGAATTGTCCGACGATGGCCCTGGCGTTTTCTGCTCTCCTGGAGTCGCGACGACGGATGACCTTCACCACGGACTCATCTATAGACGCCGAACGTCAGGCCTGGGACGCCATCGTCGTTGGAGCCGGACCGGCCGGGGCCATGGCGGCGCTCGGGTTAGCCCGGGCGGGAGCATCGGTTCTTTTGGTCGAGAAATTCGACTTCCCGAGGGAGAAGGTCTGCGGCGGCTGCCTCAACGGCCGGGCGCTTGGAGTGCTGGATTCGGTCGGGCTGGGGACAGTCGCCTCCCAGGCCGGAGGCGTGCCAATCGAGTCGTTTCGTCTGGGACAGGGTGGACGTGCGTGGAACCTTGAGCTTCCCGCCGGAATGGCGGTCTCCCGGGGACCATTCGACCAGGCGCTCGTTCGTGCCGCGACGGATTCTGGAGCAAGCTTCCTGCCCAGGACCGAGGCGCGTGTGGCGAGCCCCTCGCGTGAAGTTCTCCGCGTGGAACTGGAAGACGGGCGAACCTCTCGCACGGTTGAGGCGCGAGTGGTCCTGCTCGCGACCGGTCTCAGCGGTCGAGGGATTCCCGAATGGGCCCGGCCTGACGCCCGAATCACGCCGGGGTCTCGGATTGGAGCCGGCTGCTTTCTGGATGCGACCCCTTCCGACTATCCTGGCGGAACCATCCACATGGCGGTCGGCCGAGATGGCTACCTTGGGCTCATTCGGCTGGCCGACGGCCGGCTCCACGCCGCCGCGGCCATCGAACCGAGCGCCCTCAATGGCGGAATCGGTCCAGGTCCGATCGCCGATCGCATTTTGAGTGAGGCCGGGTTCCCGTCCGTCGCTGGTCTTCGGGAAGCCCGATGGAAGGGCACAGTCGCCCTAACCCGGCAGACCCATCCGCTCGGGGATCACCGTCTCCTGATCCTAGGCGACGCGGCCGGATACGTCGAACCCTTTACTGGTGAGGGAATCGCCTGGGCGCTCGAGTCGGGTCGCGCGATCGTCCCGATCGCCCTCCAGGCTCTCAAGCGTTGGGAACCCTCGATGGTGGACCAGTGGGGTGCGATCCACCGGCGGCTCGTGCGTCGTCGGCAGTCGTTCTGCCGGGCTGCCGCGATCGTGCTGAGGCGCCCGGTTCTGGTCCGGGCTGCTCTGGATGCCGCCGCCTGGATTCCCGGCGCGACCGCCCAGATCCTCCAGCGTATGAATACCTCACGTCCTCTGGTGGAAGCGAGTTGATCATGTCGGTTTCCGCACCGATCGTCGGGATCGGGACCGCGCTCCCCTCCAATCGGATTGATCGAGCCGACGCCGAGATTTTCACTCAGGAATTCTGCTGCGAGACGGAGGAGCAGCGTCGGACTCTCGCGGCCCTCTTCCGTCGATCGGGAGTCTCTCAACGGCAGAGCGTCTTGCTGGACTCGTCCGAGGGCGACCTGGCACTTCGACAAAACTTCTACGGCGCGACCAGTCCGACGACCGCGGAGCGGATGTCCGCCTATGAGCAACACGCCTGGCCGCTCGCTCTCTCGGCCGCGACTTCGGCCCTTGACGACGCGGGGCTCGGGCCGGATCGCCTGACTCATCTGGTGACGGTCTCTTGTAGCGGATTCTCGGCTCCCGGATTCGACCAGACCCTCATCCGGAGGATGAGGCTGCCGCTTGGGATCACCAGGACACACCTGGGATTCATGGGCTGCCATGCGATGCTCAACGGACTTCGCGTCGCGCGAGCGTTCGCCAGCACCGATCCGTCGACGTGTGTTTTGCTTGTCGCAGTCGAGCTTTGCAGCCTCCATTATCAGTATGGTTGGCATCCCGAACGGGTCGTCGCCAATGCCCTCTTCTCCGATGGTGCCGCCGCGATGGTGATTCGGTCCTCGACCGAGATGTCGAGACCGGACCGCTTTTGCATACTTGCCGACGGCAGCACGCTGATTCCTGAGTGCGCGGAGGCAATGTCGTGGCGGATCGGCGATCACGGCTTCGTGATGACACTCTCGCCGCAAGTCCCCGATCGGATCGCCCAGCACGTCCGGCCCTGGCTCATCGACTGGCTCGGCCGCCAGGGTCGATCGATCGAATCCATCGGATCTTGGGCCGTCCATCCAGGAGGTCCTCGCATCCTTTCCGCATTCGCGGAGGCGGTGGGTCTGGATCGAGATCAGCTCGCCGCGTCCTCGGCCATCCTGTCCGAATGTGGGAACATGTCGTCGCCGACAATCGCCTTCATCCTCCGCCGACTTCGAGACGCCAATGCCCCTCGTCCCTTACTGGCGATCGGTTTCGGGCCTGGTCTCGCCATTGAGGCAGCCCTACTGGATTAATCAGTTCCGGGCCCCGACCAGGAAACGAAACGGCTCCCCTCGATCGTCGGAGGGAGCCGTTTCGGATTGCTGAATCCTTCTTCATCGCCTTCACAAAGCCAGGGCAAGACGAACTAGCGTGCCCCGCGGCTACCGCCCATCATCTGCATCATGCTACCCATCATGCTTCCGTACCCGCCGCCCTGGGAATGCTCACGCTTCTTCTTACTGTCAGACTCGTGGAGTTCGTGGGTGTAGTTGGACTCGATATCCTTGCGGAACGGGTTCGCGAGGTCGTCGGCTTCGCTATGGACAATCATCGCCCCGTCATGGCGGAGCAGCGCGGCCAGCGCTGGTCGCTCGATCTTGGGCCCGAGCATTCCGTTCGGTAGGTTTTGAAAACCGCCGCCGCCGATGTCGAGGACGATCTGGTGCGAGTTGAAATCGATCTGCTCAGTCTTGGTGCCCGACCCGTCGGACTTGGGCACGGCCTCTCGGTCGATTTCGCCGATGACTTCACCAAGTCCCGCGTCGAACCGGGCCGGAACCGTCCAGCCATCGCCCGGGTTGAACCGGACAACCTGGAAAAGCACGCGGGGCCCAGTCTTAACGTTGAAGGGCAACGCACGGACAGCGTAAGGCTGGACGTCGGGCGGCATGGTCACGACGTCGGTCTCCTTGCTCCACGGGCCGAAGAGCTTTGTATCCTTCCGATTGACGCCGGGGCCGACGTCATCGCGATTGTAGTTGGGATTCGCAACCACGATCCGGACGCGGTAACGATAGGTCTCGTCCGGCTGAACCGTGTAATCCAGGGCCCGAATCATCACCTGCTTTTCTTCAGATTTCCAGAAATTCCCAACCGACTCCGTTTCACCCATGGGCATCCCCATGCCGGCGGAGCCGCTGCCCATGGCGGCGGAGCCGCTGCCCTGCATCATGCCCATCATCCCCATGCGGCCCTTGCCGCCCTGCATCATGCCTTGCATGTTTTGCTGATTGGCCTGCATCATTGCGGCCATGCTTCCACTCCCCATCGCCATACCTCCTGGGCCACTCATGCCCATGGCGTTCTGGTTGTCCTCGGGGAGCTGACGCTTTTCTTTGGGGACGAGCCTGGCGACGTGAACGCCCGAGTAGAGGCCCGCGGTGAGGAAGGGTAGGTGATCCACCAGGTTGTCGGGCAGCTTGTTCTCTTCGACCAGTTCCTCTTCTTCATCGGTGATATTGTCGAGAACCGAGTAGTTCTTTTCGATATCCACGTCGGCCCAGTCCGACCAGCTACCATCGGGCTGCTGGGTTCTGCGCTGGAGGTCCAGCCGCAGGTATTGCGGGTGGGCGACGGAGGGATTCTTCAGGGCCTTCCGATAGTTTTCGAGCAACTGGGCATGGTCGAGTATGCCGGTGATCACCACCCATCGATAGCCCTGAGTGACCTCCTTGTACGGTCCGCCATCCTCTTCCTCTTCCTTCTTTTTCTTCTCGTCCTCGCTCGTATCCGCATCGGGAACAGCGCCTGCAAGGGACTTGCTGAGGTTGCGGGCCAACCGCTCCTGCTCGGCCTTGGCTTCCCGAGCGATTTCTTCCTTGCTCTTTCCACGCTTCTTCTTGGGCTGGCCCATCATACCGCCCATCATGCCGCTACCGCCCATGCCGCGACCCTTCTTGCGGACCTTCCCATACTTTTGGTGAGGCGCCTCCTTGTCCTCGCCCTCCTTGTAAGGGATCTTGTTCCCCTCGTCGTCCAGGGCGAAGACGAGCAAGCCACCGCGACCGGGGAAGGCATAGAGTTCGCTCGGGGCGATGAGTTCGGGGGTCTCTCGAATCAGGCCCGCTCCCGGCTCGGGAGTGACCCAGGTGCGTGCCGGCCGATACTGATCGGCGACAAGCTTGATCTGAACCTGCTTCTCGACCCTGGCGGCGAAGTCGGTCGGCTCGATCTTTTCAGTCTCCTCCAATCGCTTGATGATCGCGTCGCGTTCCTCTTTGCGATTGAGGTTTTGCTGCGCCTGCTCGGCCACTTTCTTGATCTGGTCGGGGGTCGTCTCGATCCCCTTCTCCTGAATTGCGGCGGCGACGCAAACGAGAAACACAGTCATGGCGATTGCCACGCCGGCCTTCTCTCCGTGCCGCAGACCCACTTGCGCCATTTTGTCGACGATTGCGTTGGCATTGGCCATGAAGAGAATTCTCCCGTCTAGGACCTCAACATCGGTCGGACTGGATTGTTAGAGCTGCGGATCGTCCCTGGACATCGACCGAGGCGCCTCGGAACCGGGGGCCTCGGCCGATCCAGGATCGAGAGTTCACGGCTTCTTGGGAGTGGCTGCACCGGGCGCGGTTGGATTCGGGGTACCCGCGGCCGGCGTGATGGGCGCTGTTCCGGCAGGGGCATTGCCCTTTGGCTCAGCGGTCGGCGAAGTGGCGCCGGGAGTTGGTCCGCCCTTCTCTTCCGGCTTCGCGTCCGGCGTGGCCGCTTTCGGCTCGGTCGTGGGGGTTGCTGGTCCAGGAACAGTGGCCGCCGGTGTCGAGCCGGCCGGTGCCGGAGTCGTCACCGCTGGAGCGGGAGCGGCGGCCGTCGGTGTCGAGCCGGCCGGTGCCGGAGCCCCGGCCCCTTTTTCACCAGTCGCGGCGGGAGTCTCAGTAACGGCACCCGCCTCACCGGGGCTTGGGGCCGCCTCGGGTTCGGCAGGAGGCGGATTGTAGAACCGGGCCTGTCCGTACACAGTCACCTGCACGATGTTGAAATACGGATCGAAGAGCGAGGGCCCCTTCCGCTTCTCCAGTTCCTCCATCTCCTTCTTTCGGTCAGCGGCGGCATCACGTGTACGAACGTCAACCTTCTTCTTCTCCGCGGCTCCGCCGCCGCCATACATGGAACCCATCGGCCCCATTCCTCCTCGCCGACCCATCATCGCCGAGCCCATGGAGCCGCCCATGCTCATCATCATCTGTTCGCGCATGGCCGCCATGCCGCCGAAGCCGCCGCGTCCCCCGTATCCCATGCCCGGCATCATCATGCTCCCCATGCTGGAGCCGTAGATCCCCATGGCGCTTTCCTGGCCCTTTTCGGGCTTTGTCACTGGGCTGGAGGGCCGCTGGACCTCGATGTCGCGTACCTGGATCGCCATCGGCGAGTTTTCCATCTCGACGAGCAGATCCTGGATGTGGTCCTGATCGATGAGAACCTGGATGGAGATGGGATAGATCTTGGCCGGGCCCTTGTCGACAAAGTAGATTCCGTCGTCGACCTTGGCCGGACCGCCCGAACCCATCGAGCTGCCCATCCCCATCGATCCCATCATCTCGCCTCGCTTGCCGCCGCCGCCCATTGAGGCCATCATCGAGGCCATACCACCAGCCGCGCCACCGGCTCCGCCCGCCGCGCCACCGCCGGAGTCGGCACCCGCCTCATCGGCGGCTTTCTGCTGCTCGGGCGAGAGGATATCCTCGGCCTTCTTCAACTCCTCCGCTTTCGCCAGCGAGCGTTGATCCTGGGCCTCGGGATTGCCGACCTCCAGCACATTGATTTGCTTGACGATCGCCGTGTCCCAGTCCTTAGCACCCACCTTCAGGTTGGTCTGGCGAACCACGTCGAGGATCGACCGCTGAATCCAGAGCCGTTGCTGGGCCCACCAGATCTTGCCAAGCGTCGGAAGCTTATTACCCTCGACCTTGAACGGCTGGGGGCGGAGCAAAACATCCTTCGGTGGTGCGGCCACGATCCCCTTGCCCGTCTCGTAGTCGAACGGGTCGAAGCTCTTGTAAACCATATCCACATAGGAGGGATAAAACTGAATGTAGTCGTCGATCGCATAATTGACCCGGCCCGGGTCCACATTCTCGGGCCACTTGGCTCCCCACTTGGCGATCGAGTTCTTGACGACGTCGGGCCATGTCTGGAGAGAGGCCTGGCGCTCGTAGAGTTCCTTCCAGGCCTTGTTGACGTCCTTGTCCATGATCGCGGTTTTCTCTTCCACGATCGGCTTGTAGGCTTCCGTCGGCTTCGATTGATCCGTGTACGGCTTGACATTCTTCTCGGCCGTTGTGATCTTGGCGATCTCCGTCTGCGCCTTGGCCTTCACGGGACCGGAGCCCATGAAGTAAGCGACGACGGCGAACAGGCAGGCGAAGCCGATCGCAATCCAGAATCGCTGTTTGATGAGTTGTCGCAGGATTTCCTTGACCTGCTCGTTGGCGTCGGTCTTGGCCATGATCCCCTCCCGCGGTTCGGCGGTCGTCGGTATCCGATGGGTCGTTCGTGACGTCTCTTGAGGGCGATGAGCGGGCCCCGGCGCCTCGAAGAGCCGAGGCCTGCTCGTGGACGATCCGAATCTCGATCACTTCTTCGCGGGACCGCCGGGGACCGGTCCACCCGGCACGGGCGTCGCGGCACCAGGGCCACCGGCCGCGGTTGGCGACATATCCTTTTTGATCTCCGTCTCGATCTGCTCGGACTGCTTCCGCGAGGTCGCCTCGAGCTTCGATTCGAGATTCTCACTCCGGACCGCCGGATTCTTTTCCTCAGCCTTCTTCAGCTCGGTCCGGATATCCTCGAGCTTCTTCTGTTCATCTTCCTTCGTCTTCGCCGCTTCCTCGGCGGGGACGGGCTTGAAGACAAACTGAATGAGGAAGTCGGTCCGGGTGAGGATGGTCATCTTAGTCTTGAGATCCTCCTGAGGCCCGCCCATTCCCGGCATGCCGGCCATGCCCGGCATCATCCCGCGCATGCCACCGGAGCCCATCATCATCCCTGGCATGGAGCCCGGTCCGCCAGACATCATCCCGGGCATTCCGGCGGCACCACCCATTCCGGGAGCGCCTCGCCCCCCCATCATCTTGCCCATCATCGCTTGCATGCCGCCTCCGCCTCCACCCGCCGCGCCACCCTCTTCTGACGCGGGCGCAGAGGCCCGTTCGAGCAGGGGGACCGTGCTACTGGCGAGGTTATTACTGTTCTTCCCCTTTTCTGAAGTCCATTCCTTGTCGATGGTCAACCAGGGGATGACGACATGAGTCACCCCCTGAACCCGGAGGCGTGGGTCGTTCAGCCGGCTCAGCACCTTTTCACTCAGAAACTGGATCGGGCCAAACTCAACGCGGCGAGGGTCGTTCCCAAGATCCCTTTGCGGCTTGGAGGGGTAGGGGTTGTAGTGATGGCCGATGATCTGCACGATCCAGCCCTCGCCGCTGGGGGCCGTCCCGGAGTCGATCGGGTGCATCAGGCTTTTGGCGTCGGAGTCCAGCCCGTTGTACCACTCGCTGAGATCGGCCCTCCAGACGGGCTTGATGGCGTCGATATGAACCTCCAGCTTGTCGATGACTTCCTGTACCGACGGGTTCTGGGGATCGAGTTTGTAGTCGCGGACGGGATCCGGGAAGAATCCGCTGATGATCTTGAGGAACTGTGGCCAGAAGGCGCGGTCCTCGGTTGCACTGACGAGCGTGCTCCCCTCGTCAAACTTGGCCTTCCAATCCGTCTTGGCCTTGCCGAAGGCGTCCTCGATCGACTTGCCGCGAGATGTGGCGGTGTCGGCCTGCTTGACCGCGTCCTGGAACGGCAGTGTCGTCACACCTGCGAGAACCCGGTAATCGCCGAGAGTGAAGAGAAACGTCAGCCCAAGCATGATGAGAGCCGAGGCCGCAAGCGCCCACGGCTTCTTGGATCGAATCAGGCGGATCATCTCGATCTCAGGAGGAAGCAGATTGGTGCTTAGTCCTCCTCGACCGAGGCCCTGCACGCCCAGCCCGTAGGCGACCGCGAACGAGGCGAGGTTGTCCTGGAACTGTGGTGAGCCCTTGACCTCATCGCCCACCATCCGCTCGAAGACCTCCAGCTTGTCAATCTCCTGGTTGAGGTTCTGCTGGAGAAACTTCTGAAGACCGGGCAGTTTGAAGCCGTTGCCGAGGCCGATCACTTTCCGGATCTTGGCGGTCCGGTTGATACTCGAATAGAACCCGATCGACCGGTTTACCTCGCTGGCGAAGTCGTTGAAGACGCCGCGCATCGCTGTGAAAATGGCCCGAGGATCGGGGGCCTTGGTCGCGTTCCGCTTGAGGTGCTCCGCCTTGGCGAAAGTAAGCTTCAGTTCCTTGGTGAGAGCCCGGGTGAAGTGATTGCCGCCGATCGGAACGTTCCGTTGCCAGATCCGGTTGCCGTCGGTGATGATCAGGTCGGTATTGTCGGCTCCGATGTCGAGCAGGACGACCGAGTCCTTCGAGCCGCTCCCCTTCACCTGATCGAACGCGATGTAGTTGTACAACGCGATCGGGCTCATCTGAACGACGTCGACCTCAATGCCGGCGACGGTTAACGGAAGGATGGCCCGGTTGATCTGGTCGCGCTTCATCGCGAAGAGCCCAACCTCGGCCATCGTGAAATCGTCGTCGTCGCCGTCCTCGTCCCCGCCAATCTGCTGATAGGCCCAAACAACCTCATCGAGCTGGAAGGGAATTTGCTGCTTGGCCTCGTACTTGACGATGTCGGGGATGCGTTTTTTCTCGACCGGCGGCAGCTTGATGAACTTCACCAGGCCGGACTGTCCCGGTACGGCGATGGCGACCTTGCAACCCTTCAGATCGTTGCGATCAGTGAAGGTGGCGAGAGCCTCGCGAACCAGCTCGTCGGGATCGGCGTCGGGCTGGCTGAGGATCTTGGGATACTCGATGAAGTCGAAGGCCTCGGCCACGACCTGTTCGGGCGTCTCGCCCGGGACAAGCTTCAGCGCCTTCAAGGCGGCCTGGCCGATATCGATCGCCCATACAGCCTGGATCTTGGCCATACGATCAGACTCCTTCCGGACAGCCAGGCGGATTCACCGCACCGGCCCGGGGGTCGAGAGTTCGAGTGTCGTGCCGTCGAGGTTTCGTTGCGATTGGCCGGGATCGGCCGGGGGCTGGCGAACCCGCCCCCTGATGTCGTCATAGAAGTCTAACAGATCCCGGACGTCCAGGGCGAGAGCGTAGGTGCAGAACGTCCCGCCAGGGCAGGACAACCGCGGAAGTCCGTACCAGAGCGCCGGATCGGAACCTCCCCAGCTCCTTTCTGTTTGATGAATGGGCTCTCGAAAAGTTCCGGAGGCACCCACGTTTCCCTAGACCAGATCGCCAGGGTGGATCGAGTCGGATTCGGTGGTCGCGATACGTCGGCGCGCGCGGACGCGAGCGATCGCCTCGGAAGTGCGATCGCTCGCGTGATTTATGTCAGTTAACAGCCGAATCTCAGGCTCAACCCTGCGGCCGGGGCTCAGGCGGTCCACCTGGCGGCGGTCCGCCCGGGGGAGGGCCACCACCTTGCGGCCCACGACCACCTCCCCGCATCCGACGATGTTCGCGATGACACTGCATGCACGAATTGGAAAGTCCATCCGCGGCGGCGACGGCTTCCGCCTTCTTCTTTGACTCAACGGCCTTCAGAAGGTCGGCGGCCGTCTCGTGGAAAGCGGTGCATTGTTCCGTCCAGGACTCGCGGCTCCCTCGGGGCGGATCGTACTTCGCCAGTTCGGAGGTTAGCTCCAGGTATCGGGCTGAGTCCTTCTGGAGTTGAGCCCAGTCGGGCGTCGTGGTCCCGAGTCCGTCCTTGACGGCTTTTGTCAGGCCACCGGGATGGCGATCGTCGAGTTGTTTCATGATCCCGTGGATCGCCCGCGAGCCACCAGCGTTGGGCCCTTCCTTGCTTGTGATCGATGGCGGGGCATTCCCACCGTTTGCTGCGTCGACCTCGTTAGGATTCTGGGCGGGGTCGCAACCACCGATCCCCAGCAAGAGGGCGCTGAGAGAGAATCGAATGCGAGACGGCCAGCTCTTCCAACTCATGCCTGGGGATCTCCGATGGGATACAGGATTAACATCGCCCCGTCGTCGAGGCTTGCTCGTAGAAACGTAATCGCCCGGGGCGCGGAGACATCCCGATCCGGTGCAGGCTTCCGGCCTCGTGGTTCGCGATTCATAATAGTTGTCTCTTCAACTTCGCCTCTCCGTTTCTCAAGACAGGGGATGCCTGTATCCCCGGCCCAGGACGGCACGTGATGGACGAGACCGCGGAAGTCCAGGCGTTGCTGGACCGGCTCCAGGATGGCGACCAGGGGGCGCTCGGTGAGCTCTTTTCTCGGTATCGCGAGCGGTTGACACGAATGATCCAGTTTCGGCTGGACGGTCGGCTGAAAGGGCGGATCGCGACGTCGGATGTGCTTCAGGAAGCGTACATCGACGCCCTGAAGCGATTGCCTCACTTTCAGGCGGTTCAGGACATGCCGTTCCTGATCTGGCTCCGATGGGTGACCATGCAGCGGCTGGTCGAGGTCCACCGCCAGCACCTGGGCGCCCAGATGCGAGACGCTGGCCGGGAGGTTACGCTTCAACCTGGGGGAATGCTCTCGGCCAGCTCGGAAAAAATCGCCGACTTCATCGGCGACCTGACCTCCCCGAGCCAAGCCGCCGAGCGGGCCGAGGCGATGGACCAGCTTCGCGAGGCCCTCGAGGGGCTCGATCCGACCGATCGCGAGGTGCTCGCTCTCCGCCATTTTGAGGAGCTGACCAACCAGGAAGCGGCCGTCGTACTGGGAATCCAGCCGGCCGCGGCCAGCAAGCGATACGTCCGGGCGCTCGAACGACTCAAGGGGGCGCTCGAGCGACTCCAGGGGAGCGACGGATGACCATTCCAGCCCAGAGCGACGAGCTCGACCAGACTTCCGAGCATCTTGCGTCCGACCCGAGCGAGGTTCTCGATCGAGTCGCCGAGGAGTTCGCCGCGCGGTTCCGTCGGGGAGAAACACCCACGGTCGCCGAGTACGCGAACCGATATCCCGATCACGCAAACCGAATCCAGGAACTGCTCCCCTCGGTCGCCTTGATGGAGGGCCTCAAGCGGCAGGTTCGGGCATCTTCGGTGGCGGAGAGCGATCTCCACGACCCGGTGCCCGAGCGGCTGGGCGAGTACCGGATCGTTCGCGAACTGGGCCGGGGCGGGATGGGAATCGTCTACGAAGCTTACCAGGAGACGCTCGACCGACACGTCGCGCTGAAGGTCATCCCCCGGCACGGAATGCTCGACACTCGCCGTCGCCGCCGATTCCAGCGAGAGGCCATGGCGGTCGCTCAGCTTCACCACACCAACATTGTCCCGATCTTCCAGGCCGGCGAGCACGACGGTCTCCCCTTCTACGCGATGCAATACATCCGCGGCGAGGGGCTCGACCGGATGCTCGATCGGTGGCGCCGCCCAAACGTCGAACATCCAGGAGGCACCGACCACTGGCGATTTGTCGCTGGCATCGGGATGCAGGCGGCCGAGGCGCTCCAGTATGCCCACGGCCAGGGCATCCTCCACCGCGACATCAAACCGGCGAATATCCTCGTCGACGAGCAAGGGGTCGCCTGGATCACCGACTTCGGACTCGCGAAGCTGGTCGGGCGCGACGACCTGACCAACTCGGGCGATGTCGTCGGCACGCTCCGGTACATGGCCCCCGAGGTTCTCAGCGGCCGAACCGATCGCTCGGGCGACATCTACAGTCTCGGCCTGACGCTCTACGAACTGCTCACACTCCGGCCTCCCTTTGGCGACATCAGCCCGAGCGAGTTGCTTCGATGCGTGACCGAGGAGCAGCTCACCCGCCCGAGGCAGCTCGACCGGACGATCCCGCTCGACCTGGAAACGATCGTCCTGAAGGCAACAGCGCGCGAACCCGAGCGCCGGTACGCGACCGCCGATGAACTGGCCGAGGACCTCCGCGCCTTCCTCGGCGATCGACCGATCCGGGCCCGACGTGCCTCGCCTCCGGAGCGGCTTGCCCGGTGGGTCCGTCGCAATCGTGTGCTGGCCATCGCGATGGTCGCCGTCGCCGCCTCGATGGTCGTCGCGCTCGGGGCGGTCACCTGGGGCTATGTCACCACGAATCAGGCACTCGAGCGACAGGACGCGAACGTCCAGCTCTCACTCGCCTCGTTCGAGCGCCTGTTCAACGAGTTCTCCGACCCATCCGACGAGGGACCATTCGCCGATGGCCGGATTCCCTGGTCTCTCTCTCGCTCCGGGCGGCCAGGTGGCGAGCCGGGCTCCAGACCCGCTCCCGGGCATCCCGAGGGTTTCCCGGGCATCCCTGGCCCGCCTCCAGGTTCGAGGATGCCCCATCGGCTTGAGCTTACCGACCGGGAGCTTGCCCTCCTGGAGATCGTCCTGGAGTTCTACGACGGATTCGCCGCCCGGAATCAAACCAACGAGCTTCAGGGCGAGGCCGCCCGCGCCTATCGAAAAGTTGCCGCGCTCTATCGGTGGCTCGGACGGGATGCCGAGGCCGACGAGGCCCATGCCAAGGCCGTCCGTGGATTCGAGGCGCTTCTTGACCACGAGGGCGAGCCCTCGGAGTACGCCTACGAACTGGCCCGGACGCTCGCGCTCGATGTCCCCGGCGCCTGGACCGGTGCCCCCGAGCGTGTCGAGCCCGAGCTTCGTCGCGCTATCGCGATCACCGAGCGCCTTTTCCTTCGGGCCGACGAGAAAAAGCAGATCACCTACGCCGCGGCTCTCGCCCGATGGAACGCCTCGCTCGGAAAGCTCCTCGAATCACTTGGGCGGCTTGACGAGGCCGTCAGCCACGACCGCGAGGCGATCGCCCGCGACGAGTGGCTGGCCAATCACCTGGAGAGCCCTGGGGCCAGTGGCGTCCGTAGCGTGATTCTCTCCCGAAGAACCACACTGGCCGCCCTGCTTGCCCGACTCAAGCATGTGGACGAGGCCCGGACCGAGGCCGACCGGGCGGCTGCCGAGTCGTCGGCCGTTTTCGACGATGAGAGACCTCCCGTGGGATGGTCGAACGAATCGAGGCGACGGAGTTTTCAATCGCTGGCCGGAACCTACCGAGCGATCGGAGAGGAGGCGAAGGCCGCCCAGATGGAGGCACTCGCGGCCCGGATTCCAAACCGGACCCACAACCGGCCGCCTGGTCCCCATCGGACGATGCCGATGATCCCGAGGATGCCGGCACGAGACCCAGGACACCCGATCCCGCGCCCCTGAACCGCCTCGAGTTCGATCGTACCAACGAGGGGCCGGGCCGGGACGCCGCGACGAGGAGTTGGAGACTCGCTCGACACAAACACCCCGGCACCGGTCCCGAAGACGCGCTCATCGCGCCGGTGCCCGCCCGTCAGGCGCGCGGGTAGGAAGTCCTCTTCCGACGCTCTGAGGCCATCAGAATGAGGCACTCACCTACTACAGCGAAGGAAGAGGCTGCTGGCGCGCGCGGAACGGCACCTCAGTGGGGCGGCGGGCCTTCCAGAGCGGAACGCTCGCTCCGGAGTCGATCACGCAGGTCCCAGGCTTCCTCGTCGCCAAGGGCGATCGCCTGGTCGGCCTCCGCGCGGGCGATCTCCCGGTCCCCACGTCTGAGATGGGCGAGCGAGAGGTTGTAATAGATCCGGCCGCGCGTTCTCGAGTCGCCGGCCGACTGAATGGCGCGGCCGAGGTCGCTGGTCGCTTCGTCAAGTCGCTCTGCCTTTAGATGGAGAATCCCTCGGTTCAGCCATGCCGACGCCAGCGCCGAGTCCCATCGAATCGCTCTGCTGTAATCCTTGATGGCCGCCTCGTTCCGGCCGAGAGCCTCGTTGGTCAGAGCCCGGTTGAAGTAGCTCTGGGCCCGGTGCGGCTCGTCAACCGCGATGCAAACGGTGAACGCGGTGGCGGCGTCGTCGAAGCGACGGAGCCGATACGAGGAAAGGCCCAGGTAGAAGTTCGGCCAGAAGTCGCCCGGGCGGTCGATGAGGCTCTGGCGGAACTGCTCGGCGGCGGCGTCGAACCGGCGTTCGCGGAGGTACGATCGGCCGAGGTCGTAGTGGTCGAATGCCGAGCGGGGGGGTGTCTCGGTCTCGTCAGGATCGATCGGCCGGCCGGCCTGACGGGCCAGGCTCATCCAAAGGCGATCGAGGAGGAAACTCCGACCGCACACGTTCCGGGCCTCGTCGAGAAAAACTAGCACCTCCTGGCGCCCGGTGGCCAATTCGGAGGGTTGAGCCAGGCGGATGCGGACATCGGCCCAGGTGGCGACCAGTTCGAGCAGATCGGCGAGGATGCTCTCCTCGACCTTCGGGGAAAGTGGGGCTGAGTTTCGGGCAAGGAGGAGATGCCGATCGTTCCAGATGGTCGGAACATTCCGAATCAAAACATCAGCCTCGGGACCGGTGGGCGGGTCGACCCCAAATCGAAATCGACAGGTCTCGGCGAGGCGGTGAAGGTCGTCGGCCCGTTCGCCACGCTGGGCGATCTGGAGCAGGCCGCGCAATTCGTCAACTTGGCCGGAGTGCCTTGGGAAAACCTCGGCTCGTTCGAGGGCCTGGCGGATCCTCTGCTCGGCATCGCTGTACCGGCCGCGATCGCAGAGCCCGCGCGCCTCTCGAATACTGGCCTGGACCTCGTCGCCACGATGGGTATCCCAGTCCCAGGCGGCCAGCAGGACGGTGGTCAGGCAGAGGACCATCAGGGCGATTGCCCAGGCCCCGAGAGCGCCAGGCTCGCTCCGCCGCCATTTCCGCCATCGTTCGCGAAGGCTCCGGTTCGGAACACCCCGAAGCGGCAGGTTCTCGATGTGCCGGCGAAGGTCGTCGCGCACCGAGGCGGCCGACGGATAACGATCGGCTGGACGTGGCGCGAGACAACGAAGCACTATATCTTCAAGTCCAACACTGACCTGCGAGTTTCGGACTCTGAGCGGGGCGCAGGTCTCCGTCCCATCGCCGCCGAGGGCTTCGCGGAGCAGGGCGCCAAGGGCATAGATGTCGGCTCGATGATCGACGGCCTCGGGGATCGGCTCGCCGGAGGCGACCGCATCGAGTGCGGCGCGTTGCTCGGGGGCCATCCATCCGGGCGTTCCGCCAACCCGGCCGGGAAACGACTCACCGGCGGCGAGCGGGCGGCTCGCCAGGTGGAAGTCGAGGAGCATCGGGGCTCCATCGGCCGCGATGAGAACGTTCGACGGTTTGACGTCCATGTGAACCAGGCCGTGGGCGTGAGCTTCCTGGAGAGCATCGGCCAGCCGGGTGCCGATCCAGCAGATCGCGTGAACGTACGAGTGATCCTGGAGGTATCGACGATACGGCTGGTCGACGGTTGTGGGCGCCGGGCCGGGAAGTTGGGCACGATCGAGGGCGTGAACGATGTCGCGACCCCGGCGATCAGCCGGGGGAATCGCCGCAAGGGCGCTGAGGATATGGGCCAGGCTGGCTCCTCCCAGATAGGGCATGCAGAGCGCCCGGAGTCGGCGTTCGGGGAAGCTCTGCTCGGAAAAGAGCGGGATGATATTGGTGTGCTGGAGCCGCGCCAGCGAAAGGTGTTCGTCCTGGTCGTCGGAGATAACCTTCAGCACGACCGGTCGGTCGGCGAGCGTCGGCTCCGTCGCGAGGAAGGTCCGGCCCGAGGCGCCCCGGCCAAGTTCCGAGCGAAGCAAAAACGGCCCGAGATACTCGCCGGTGTCTGGCATCTCGGCCGGACCGATGATCGGCCGAAGCAATCGATCGCAGCCGAGGACAAGTTGGAGCTCATCCTTCCACCGCGTGTATCGACCGACGATTTCCGTGGTTCGGACCTCCTCGCCCGACTCCCGGCGGAGGTTGACTTCCTCGTAGATGAGCCGGACGGCGGCCTCACTCTCGATTCCCGGATGACGCTCAATGATCTCGGAGGCCAGCAAGCGATGGCCTCGGGACCAGGCCGACGCCATCTCGTCGACCTCTCGCGAGACCCAGGCTTCTTCCGACTCCATCCTTCGCGATGGTTCCGACGGCCATCGGACCCGCGACCGCGAATCTGCCTCGCCGAACCGCGCCGCCGACATGATCCTTTTGATACCTCCCGTTGAACGAATCGGAGAGTGTCATTGCGATGGACGAGGCCCCCGAACGGGTTTCACTCCACCTCTTCGTCGTCGGCCTCAACGGGACGTGTCGACGCCCGCTTCGGGATCGCGAGGCGTCGGGCCAGATCGTAGAGAATCCGACGGACGCTCCCTTCATGAAGTCCGATCTGCCGAGCGATTTCGGAGTTGGGCAGCCCCTGTTTCTTGAGAACCAGAATTTCACGATGAGCGGGCGAACATTCGTCGAGGATTCGCTTCCAGAGTTCGTGCTCCTGGGCAATCTCGCTGGGCCTCGGCTCATGAACGTTCGGAAGGTCCATGGTGGGGTCGAGCGGCCGTTCCTGCTCGATCGCCCTGTGGTGTTGCCGGCGGCGGTCAATCAGTCGGTTGCGGGCGACCTTGACGAGGAAGGCGCGAAGATGGGCAGGATCGTTAAACCGCCAACCCGCCTCGCGGAACCCGCCCAGGACATCGACCCAGACGGACTGCACGATGTCCATCGTGTCGAGCTTGGATCGAAGAGGTCCATTCAATTGCCGGCGAATGGCCATCCGGAGATAGGGTTCGTAAGCGAGAAACGCACGCTCGGCCGCCGCGACGTCTCCGCTGTTGAGTTTCTCGATCAACTCATCCAGGTGTTCGATGCTCATGGAGCCTCTACGTCCGAGGAGATGGGAGAGCAGCAAGGCTGTTCGCTGCGACCGGACGATCTGTCTAACTCTACGAGGGTTGATCCAACACCGTTGGGGCTCGATCCGGGAAGCCGCTCGGACCGCGAAATGAAATGGGATCAGGGCCGACTGGACCAACCTCGGGGAAGTTCTGGGAAGCTGAGGGCGAGCTCCCGACCCATCGGATCAAGGACGCGGAAACGGCCGGCGGATCGGGAGCGACGGCGTGTGAATGCCCGGGTCACGAACGCCAGGGCGGCCAGGCCCGTGACGGCGAATGTGGCATAAGAGGCGGGAGTCGGCCCTCGGGTGACGATGCCGGCAACATCGACCGCTTCAAGCTGTCGGACGAAGTCGTCGAGGCTGTGCTCCAGCGATTCGCCGGCGACCGGCAGGGCATCGGCGATCAGATCGGCCCCGTGGGCCTCCCGGAGGAGCTGATCGGACCCTGGATCGGCCTGGTTGCTAGGATTGATCTCATCGACGGAAGCGGCGCCAGAGGTTGCGATCACTTCGGGATAAGCGCGGACCGAGACTCCCTTTTCCCGGCCGGCGTGCCGGACCATCCTGGGCCCTCCCCGTGCGAGATAGCTAGAAGCCGATCGATTGGAGAGCTCAACCGACGTCGACTCGGAATCGCCGCCGATGGACTGACTGGCAACGGGCCCGTTCGGCACGACCGGAGGCGCCATCGGACCCTGAGTCGCCACCGAGGCGAGTGCTCCTGAGGTGAGGCTAGCCGTTGAGGCCGCCGTCGGCGGGCCGGTCAGGCTCAGCGCGATTGAGGAATCCAGAGGCGCCGCGAGGACCGCTCCAGGAATTGACGGATCGATCCGATAACTTACCCCGTTCAGCCCCATGGACTGGTAAAGAAACAGCGAAGAGAGGCTGTTGAACGGGTTACCAGACTCCAAACCACGCGTCGGCGAGCCGGGCGAAGCCAGCTCGCCGGAACTGAGTTCCGAGGACGAGACCCCAGACCCGGATGGAGCCGTCGCCAGGGCGGTGCTGCTCGGAGAGGACGTCGTGGAACTGGTAGACGTCGAACCTGGACTTCCAGCGGTAGGAGCCTGTGGTGAGGAGCCGGAGGACTGGTAGGCGGACGTGGACGTACTGACGGAGGTGGATGTGGGAGAGTTCGTCGGGGCTCCAGGCGAAGGGGCATCGAGATCGTGATGCCCCACACCTGATGGAAGGGCATTCGGGGGTATTGTGTGGAGACTCGGGACGGACGAGGCCGCGAATGTTCCCTGGTCCCAACTGAAAGGTCCGGGCGGTGTCCACGAGGCCAGTGGCGTGGAAACCGGCGAACCGACGAATCCGTCGGTATGCGTCGAAACCCGGTTAACAAGGTACCAGCCCGGATGGGCTGCAAGACCGGAGGCCCATCCCGGACTCGATTGGCCGTTGAGGAGTTGCCGGCCCTCGAGCGGGTCGAAAACGAGCCGGTGCCGTCGCGGGGTCTGGGCAAGTTTCCGCATGGGTGCCACCGCAAGGAAGAACGGGGGCCGGTCGATACCCCTTCGAACACGAGTTGCACGTAGGAATACGGGGATTCTAGCGTGCCGACGGTTGAGAATCTAGCAGGTAGGTACTTCCGTCAGGATCCGACGAGCGGATGGCGATCGCCGTTCGACCAATCGAGCCGGTCGGGCGGCCTCTGGCCAGGCGTGTTTCAGCGTGGGTGCCTTCTCGATGCCTGGATGATCCCACGGCTTCGCCGAGACGATCCTACCTTAAGGATAGAACGTGAACCGACCGGCCGAATGGACAGGAGGTTGGCCGGGTTCTCCGGCGATGGATGCCGGTTATCGCGAGAGGATTTGGATCTTCGATTTGGGAAACACCCCAGGACGATTCTTCTTTCGACATCCTGTCGATTCCGTTGGCCTCCTGGATCGGGCGTCCTGGGGTGCTCCCTTTTTTCCTGGTGTGGTTCGAGAGCGAAGGGCGAGCATCGCCGAGAAATCGTTCCGCTCATCATCCGACCACATTCGCGGCACGGATTCGCTTCGATTTCCTTGAGATCTCAGACTCAGAAGCCGTCAGATTGGGGGGGGGCACCTCGCCGATGGAACGACATCCGAGATGAGGCTCATCGGCGAGGTGCCAGGGGGGATCATCTTTCTTCACGGAACTGGACCGGCCGAGCGCGCGCTCCCCTCGAAGATTTTTGGAGAGGAATCACGTCGAGAAGATCCGAGAGCGCGTAGGGCCCAGAGAGAGGGTTTGCACGAATCGAAGGGTGATGGAAGCCAAGGTCGATTCCACCCAGGAAGCACAAGGATCAGGCCGGCGGAGGATCGAATCAACCGGCCATACACGCACCCGATCCGCCAGGCGAATCGGGCGAGGAAGTGGTGGGTCAATCGCTGGCGGATCCCAGGGAATCGGACAGGAAACGAATCGCCGCGCGTGACTCAGGCCAGGCTGGTCATGACGAGCGAGGCGTTCTGACCGCCGAAGCCGAAACTATTGGAGAGAGCTGTTCGGATCGGCATTTCGCGCGAGGTATTCGGCACGTAATCCAGGTCGCAATTCGGGTCGGGCGTGGCCAGGTTGATCGTCGGAGGGATCACCCCTCGTTCGAGAGAAAGGGCTGTCGCCGCGGCCTCGACCGCGCCCGAAGCTCCGATCAAATGCCCGATCATCGACTTCTGCGAGCTCATTGGAATGGAGCCGGCCCGGTGCCCGAAGACCCGCTTCACGGCGACCGTCTCCATCATGTCATTCAGCTTGGTCGAGGTTCCGTGAGCGTTGATGTAGTCGATATCGGCGGCATCAAGTCGGGCCTCGCGGAGCGCCGCGGCCATGGAAAGCGCGGCCCCCTTGCCCTCGGGTTCGGGCCGAGTGATTCCAAAGGCGTCGAACGATGATCCGTAGCCCGTGATCTCGGCGTAGATCGGAGCGCCGCGGTGTCGGGCTCGCTCATAGCTTTCCAGAACCAGAACCGCGGCCCCCTCGCCCAGGACGAACCCGTCGCGCTCGGCGTCAAAGGGGCGCGAGACCTCAACAGGCGGGCGAAGCGACTGGCTCACCGCCTTCATCGCGGAGTAGGCGACCAGAAGTTGCGGGTCGAGCCGGCTGTCACAGCCGCCAGCGAGCATGACGTCGGCATCGCCCCGAGCGATTAGACGGAAGGCCTCTCCGACCGCCTGTGTCCCGGCTGCGCATGCGGTCACGATCGTGTTGTTTGGCCCCATGGCATGGTGCAAGATGGAGATGTGCGCCGCCGCCATGTTCGGCAGGTGCTGCAAAAGCCAGAGCGGGAAGATCGACTCGGATCTCGCCTGCACGAAGCGTCCAACGTCAAACGTGCCGTCAGCGTCCAGCCCCTGCAAGATCGACGGGACCAGTTCGCCGACATCGATCGGCGTGATCCCAGTACCCATGCAGACACCCAACCGGGAGGGGTCGAGGCTTTGCGTCTCAAGCCCCGCGTCCTCCACGGCCAGCGCCGAGGCCCCCACGGCAAACTGCACCGCCCGACTCATCAGCTTGAGGTTCTTCTTGTGCTCGCCCAGGTAAGGCGTCACGTCAAAGTCCCTCACCTCGCCTGCGATCTTGATGTTCAGCCCGGAGGTGTCAAAACTGCGAATGTAGTCCACCCCCGACCGCCCCTCGAAGATCGCCTCGCAGAATTCGCGACGGCCGACGCCATTCGGCGCAACAATGCCAATCCCGGACACGACCACGCGGTGCATTGGTCCTCCCACGCTCAATCGTCGCTTATTCCCAGATGATCTGTGGGCGTTTCCTCACTTCCCTCCTGTCCCTCCTGGAACCAATCATCAAAATCTGCCTCCTCGACCAGGCACCTTCCCTCGCCCGGCCCGCGACCGTCGGGGACTGCTCCGCCCCGCTCGTCCGCCTGTTTTGAAATCCAACCGCTCCTCGACCTCTCTCACGTCCCCAGAGATCGGCAACCCTCCGAACCGAAAATTGCTCTATCTCGTCTCGCTAAAGCTAGACCTTACCTCTTTCTCTTAATTTACCACCTGCGAACGTCGATGGCAAACAGGTTGAGAGCTATGGGCAAATTGCGTGGTCGGGGTTGACCCTAACTGCGGCAGGATGATGATGGAACCTCTGGGTTTCGGTTGGAGTCCGGGTAGGATGGAGTTCCGGCGTGTGAGCGTCGGCAACGGGTTTGGGTCTGGGGTCTTCGACGAGGAGAGGGCGAATCATGCCGCTCGCGCTGGCAGAACGTTCCACATTGATTGCACCGTCGGCAACGCTGGCGATGGCGGCCGAGGCGAAGCGATTGAAGGGTCAAGGGATCAAGGTCCTGGATTTCGCGCTGGGCGAGCCCGACTTCAACACGCCGGCCAACATCCAGCAGGCGGCGATCCGGGCGATGGAGTCGGGGCAGACGCATTACACGCCGCCGGCCGGGATCCCCGAGCTGCGCTCGGCGGTCGCCGGCCACTACACGAAGAATCAGGGGCTCCCGACCGTCCCCGATCAGGTCGTGATCTCCAACGGCGCCAAGCATTCGATTCACAATGCGCTGATGGCGGTCTGCGGGCCGGGCGACGAGGTGATCATCCCGGCACCCTACTGGGTGAGCTACTCCGATCTGGTCAAGCTGACCGGCGCTACGCCGATCGTTCTGGAGACGACCGAGGCGAGCGGGTTCAAGCTGACGCCGTCCCAATTTCTTGCGGCGGTCACTCCCCGGACGAAGCTTCTGATGATCAATAGCCCGTCCAATCCAACGGGCGTGGTTTACGATCGCAAGGAATTGGAGTCGCTGGCCGACGCCGTTCTCACAACGGATGTGGGCGTACTCTCTGACGAAATCTACGAGCAACTGACCTATGGCGACGTCCAGCCGACCTGCTTCGCGACTCTCCGGCCAGGGCTCGCCGATCGGACGATCACCATTTCAGGAGTGAGCAAGACCTACGCGATGACCGGATGGCGGATCGGGTGGTCGGTGGCGCCGGTCTCGGTTTCCAAGTTCATGGGCGACCTGCAAAGCCAGGAGACGAGCAATCCCTGCTCGATCAGCCAGTGGGCGGCGGTCGAGGCCGTCGCGGGACCGCAGGACGCGGTCGTCGCGATGAAGGCGGAGTTCGGCCGGCGCCGCGAGTACGTTCTCCAGCGGATTGAGGCCCTGCCGGATGTGCATTGCCTTCCGCCGGGTGGGGCCTTTTACGCCTTCATGAATGTCTCGGCGCATTTCGGACGGAGGCTCGCCGGGAAGGAAATCACCGATTCGACCTCCTTCTGTCTGACGGCTCTGGGCCAGGCCGGCGTGGCACTGGTGATGGGTTCGGCTTTCGGGGCGGAGGGCTACGCGAGGCTCTCGTTCGCCACCGACATGAAAACCCTTGAGCAGGGCTTCGATGCGCTGGAAAAATTCCTCCAGGGCTGAGGAAGCGCAAGCCGACCGGAAATCGCGGTTGTGAGACGGGGCGGAATGCGATAGGCTGCCCGCCCCGTCACCGGGATCATCTCGCGCCCGCATTCTCTCGATCATAATGGAAGTGGGACGATCAACGCCTCGCGTGGGCCTTTCACGGGGAGAGTGGCCTCATGCCTCTCGGGCGACGAATCTGGCTCGTGATGGCGATGACGGTCGCCCTTGCCGGTTGCCGGGCTGGGAGCATGGGCTCGCTCTCGTTAATGCCCAGGCGGAGCCCCCCGGGGGCGGATTTCGATCTCGAAGGGTTCGTCAAGCAGCACAACCGGAACTCCGACTCCATCGAGAGCCTGGAGGCCAGGCCGACGGTCGCGGTGGCGATGGGGCGGCTCTTCCAGGCCAGGGCCGATGGCAAGATGGCGCTCGAACGACCCAGGAACTTCAAGCTCGTCCTTGAGGCCCAGGGTGTCCAGCAAGCGGACCTTGGCTCCAACGACTCCGAATTCTGGTTCTGGCTTACCAGTGAAAAGCAGGACCAGAAATGGATTTACTGGTGTAGCTACCGGGATCTGGAGTCGAGCGAGCTTCCGGTCACGTATCAGCCCGACTGGATCATTGAGGCGATGGGGCTGAAGTCGATCACGGCCGAGGAGACGGGTGCCATTCAGGTCAGGCGCGGCGAGTCGGGCACCATGCGCCTGGTCTTCCCGCCCACTCGCGATCGAGGCGAGCCCTATACGCGAGAAATGCTGGTCTCTACGGCGGATCGTCGAATCCGAAAGCTGCAAATCTACAGCGCTGGATCGCCTCGTGTTCTGATCGCCGAGGCGATTCCTTCCGAGTATCAGACCTATCCGATCGGATCGAGGTCCGCCGGAGAGACCTGCTTCCTGCCGCAGCGTCTCCGCCTGGAGTGGAAGCGGGAACGGTTGGTGCTTGATGTGGCCGTTGGACGTGAGATGCAGGTCAACCGTTTCAATCCCGAGCGGGCGACCGCCCTTTTCGTCGAGCCCGAACTGCCTGGCTATCAGCGGCTTAACCTTGCCGAGCTCAGCCAGGGCGTTCGGTCGCGCAGTCGAGGCACCCGGACTCGACAGACAATCCCCTCGCCCGATCCCTCGGACGATGTGCACCTGGGTAAGCCCGCGCCGATCCGGGAAGATGCTCCAGCAATTCCTGGAGTCGGCCGAGCGTCGCCGCCGGTGGACGACGGCGTGCCGCCACTCCCGAAGCTGGAAGACGTGGTCGGCAGACCGACCCCGCGCCCCCCATCCAGCGGAGCGATACCTTCAGCTTCCTCGGCGATGCTCAACGCACCCGGACGGGATCTCTCGATCGAGTGATCCCCCGGGAGCTAAGCAGGCTGGGGTCGAGAGAGCCTGTCCGACCTTAGAGCGCGTTACCGTTGGATGGCCGATGTCACCTACCAACCCGATCGTGTACTCATACTGCATCCTTTGTCACAGGGGCCTGAGTTGGTTTTCTGGGCCTTTGTCAACCTACCTGATGAACGATTGATCTCTCAATGCCGCGGTCCCGGCGAGGTCTCGCCGGGACCGTCGGTGGTTCGCCGATGCCTTCGATACGCCTCCCGGCTCATCCGCTCGCGGTCCCTCCGGGAGACCGCGGCTTGCGACCGGCCGGCCCTGCCGGGGTCGA
>DAIDKV010000063.1 GCA_027449865.1 Planctomycetales bacterium | reverse complement strand
AACTGAACCAGTTCCTGGCGTTGCTCTTCGGTCAAGGTGAGGCGCCGGACCATGGACAGCTCCTTCGCTGCTATGCACGCATTGAATGATGCCTCCGGTTGCCCTGATTCTACCGATTTTGACGGTCAAAATCCATCAGGTATCGATTGTCTTGTCGGACGTGGATGGTCTTCTGTAGGAGCCGGCTCCCGCCGGCGAACGTCTGTACTTATCACCCGCCCGCCCGCGACGCCCCGAACCGCCGGTACAGAACCGGCAGGCCGAGCAGGTTGAGCGCCGTTGACGTGACCAATCCGCCGAGGATCACCATCGCCATCGGACCCTCGATCTCGCTGCCGGGTCGGCCCCAGCTTGCCGCGATCGGCAAGAGCCCGAGCGCCGTCACGGTCGCGGTCATCAGCACCGGCGCCAGCCGCTCGCGCGCACCCCTCACGATGAGGTCAAGGCCCATCGGCATCCCCTCTGTCTCACGCAAATGCTGCCAGTGCGAGACCATCATGATGCTGTTCCGGGTCGTAATTCCAAAGAGCGTCACGAAACCCACCATCGATCCCACGTCCAGCACCCCGCCCATCATGTAAACCGCCGCCACCCCGCCCACCATCGCGAACGGCAGGTTCGCCAGGATCAAGATCAACCGACGGATCGACCCAAACGCCATTCCCAGTATCAATACAATCCCCGCCCCGGCCGCCGAGCCGAGGATCAATAGCTCACGCTGAGCCGCACGCTTGATTTCATGAGCACCGGTGATCGTATAGGTCACCCCGGGCGGCAGGTCGAGCGAGCGGAGCCGGCGGTCGAGCGCATCGACAAACGACTCGACGTCGCGCCCGCTTACGCCCGAGGTGACAAGTTGCTGCCGCAGTCCCCCCTCGTGTCGGATCAAGAACCGCCCGTCCGATCGAAAGACGTCGGCTACCTGCCCAAGCCGAACCCGCCCGCCGCCCGGCGTGTTGAGCCAGAGACGATCCACGGCCGTCGGGTCATCTCGATATTTCGGATCAAGGATCACAACCACATTGATGACGCGGTTTCGGTCGTAGGTCTGCGCGACCTCCGCGCCCTGATAGGCGGCGTGAACGGCGTCGAGCACGTCGGCCGCGTGCAGGCCGAACGAGGCGGCGTCTTCGGGCCGGAGCCGGACGACCAGTTCCGGCTGACCCGTTTGCGCCTCGGGCCGGACGCCACGGGCTCCTGGAACCTCGGCCATCGCGTCGGCAATCCTTCGCGAGGCTCGATCCAGGTCGCCCAGGTCGTCGCCCACCACCTTCACCGCGACCGGCGAGATCGAGCCGGTGACCGTCTCCTCGATCCGCTCCGAGAGGAACGAGAAGACCTCGAACGAGAACCCCGGGAACCGCTCGCCCAGCACCTTCCGGATCGATCCGCCGACCGACTCCACCTCCTCGGGATCGTCGGCCGTGAGGTTCACCTCGGTCTCGCTGTACTCGACGCCCCAGGTGTCCTCGCCCAGCTCGGCGCGGCCGGCCTGCTGCGCGATCGCGCCGACGCCCGGGATTCGATGCAGCTCGCGCGCGATTGCCGCGCCGGCCGACATCGACTGCGGTAGCGACGTCCCCGGCAGGCCCTGAATGTGCAGGACCAGATGGTTCTCGCGCATCTCGGGAAGCGACTCGCCGCCGAACTGCATCAGTGCCCAGCCGGCCGAGCCGACCAGCACCGCGAGGATCGTCGCCACCAGCGGCAGCTCGCGATCCATCCGTCGCAAGAGCCGGTCGTAAACGCCCTGAAGCCGGCGGAGCAGGGGGGGCTCGTCGGCGCCCTCGGCCCTCGGCAGCAGCATCATCGAGAGCGCCGGCGTCACGGTGAGCGCCACCGCGAGCGAGGCCAGCACCGCGAGCGCGTAGGCATACCCCAGCGGCGCGAAGAGCCGGCCCTGAATCCCACCCATCAGAAACACCGGGACGAAGACCAGCACCACGATGAACGTCGCATAAACGACCGCGCCCCGAACCTCCATCGACGCCGAAAGCACGACCCGCGCCGTTGACCTGGGATGTCGCCCTCGGGCGTTTTCGCGGAGCCGGCGGAAGATGTTCTCGACGTCGATGATCGCGTCGTCAACGACCTCGCCCACGGCGATCGCCAGGCCGCCGAGCGTCATCGTGTCGAGGCCGATCCCAAACCCCGAGAGCGCCACGATCGCCCCGAGCAACGAGAGCGGGATCGCCGTCATCGAGATCAGGGCCGTTCGCAAATTGAACAGGAAGACGAGCAACACCACCGCGACCAGACCAGCGCCCAGGAGCAGCGAATGCGTCACGTTCCCGACCGCGCTTCGGATGAAATCCGCCTGCCGGAAAAGCGAGGGGTGGTACACAATGCCGAGACGCTCCATCGTCGGCCGGAGGCGGTCGAGCTCGGCCTCAACGAGGTGGGTGGTCGCGGGCGTGTCGCCACCGTACTGCTTGAAGATGTCGAGCGTCACGCCGGGGACGCCGTCGATCGCCGCGTCGCCGAACTTCGGCTCGGGAGCGTCGACCACGCGGGCGACATCTCGAAGCCGGATCGGCGAGCCGCCGGACGTCGTGACAACGGCCGCGCCCAGCTCGTCGGCCGACCGTGCCCGGGCCTCGACCCGAACGATCGACCGCTGGTGCGCGTCTTCCTGAAAGCCCGCGCCACGGACTCCGGTAGCGCCTCGGGTGGCGGCGAGGATATCGGTGAGCGTCAGTCCGTGTGCGATCAACCGATCCGGATCGACGAGCACCTGAAACTCACGGACGCCCCCGCCAAAGAGTGTCACCTGGGCCACACCCGCGACCGCCAGCAGCCGGGGCCGGAGGGTCCATTGCGCCCAGTCTCGAAGGTCCAAAAGAGACATTTTCTCGGATGTCAACCCGACCACGAGAAGTCGCCCGGTCGATGAGGTCAGCGGCCCGAGCCGGGGCGGACGCACTCCCTCGGGAAGCTGGCCGCTGACCTCCGTCAGCCGTTCGGTGACCAGCTGCCGGGCGCGGTGGATCTCGGTCCCGTCGCGGAAAATCAGGGTCGCCACGGAGAGCCCCTGGATCGACTGCGACCGCAGAACGTCGAGCCCCGGAACGCCGAGCATCGCCTGCTCGATCGGCAGAGTGACCAGCGGCTCGACCTCATCCGCGGCGAGCCCCGGCGCCTCGGTTTGCACGACGACCTGAGGCGGTGCGAACTCGGGGAAGACATCCAGCCGGGCGTTCGCCACCGCCAGACCGCCGAGGGCCGTCAGCAGCGAGGCGAGCGCGACCACTGCCCCCCGGTTGTGGATCGACCAGCGGACAATGGCCTGAAGCATGGTAATATCTCGGAAATGCCGACACAATTAATCGTCGTCGGAACCGCCGCGGAACTCCTCGGAGAGAAGGATTGGGGCGCCGCGATGCACGACGACCTCGCCGGGATCGAGGCCGGTGGGGTCGGGCTTGCGGCGGGCCTGCAAGATGTAGGAGTCGCCGTCCCGGCCAAGGATACGGACCTCTCGACGCCGGTATTCACCTGGCTCACCGCGGACGTAGACAAGCGCCCGGCCCTGAAAAAACAGGACCGAACCGGTTGGGACGGCGACCGCCGATTGCCGTGGAACGCCAGGGAGTGCCATCATCGCCCGGACGCGGAGACCCGGTCGCCAGGCTGTCTCGCCGGGTTCGGCCTCGGAGCCGGGCCGGCTGGCCGACGTCTCGAACCAGTAGCCGACGAGCTGCGAGGCGGGATCAACCCGGGGCGCGGGACCCACCGGAATGGCCTCGACGGTCGCCGCGCCGCCCGCGACCGGCCCAACCCGAACCGGCCCCGGCGCACCGGCCGCGAGCAGGTCTGGCGGGAGATCCAGGCGGATCAGGGCGTGTCGGAAGTCGACGACCTGCACCACCGGGCCTCCGGCCTCGATCGACATTCCTGGTCGCGCGTAGACCTCGGTGACCTCGCCATCGCCCGGCGCCACGATCGGCTGGCTGAAGGTGGTGGTCTCGCGGTGCCCGGGGCGGTCGACCTCGTCGAGGGCCCGCGTCCAGAGGTCGACGGCGGCCCCGGCGATCGCGAGCTGCGTTTCGGCCTCGGCCAGCAAGACGCGGGCGTCGTCAAGCTGCTGCCCCGGAACAATCTGCGACTTCGAGACGCTCTCGATCCGGCGGACTCGTTCGCGGTTCAGCTCCACGATCTTCTCGGCTCCTCCCTTCCGCAGCCGGGCCTGGTTCAGGTTATCCTGGAGGGTGAGCCGATCCTGGGGCGCGACGCGGTCGTCGATCCAGCCGAGAACCTGCCCGGCACGGACGCGACTTCCCGGCGACGGCCAGGGCGTGGAAGGGTCGGCGCGAAGCATCCCGGCGGACGTCGATCGAACCTCGACCGTGGCGCGCGGATCGGCGACCACCTCGCCGTGAACCGCGACCCGATCGATCCACGTCGCGGCCCTTGTCGGCGCCTCGGCCAGGCCGTAACGTTCGGCGGTTTCGGTTCCGAGCTCGATCTCACCGTCGTGGACTCGACGGATGGTCGCGACGGTCTCCTCGTCGCCCTCGAGCTCGCGCTCGGCGAGCATCTCCTCGTGGACGACCCAGGCGATCGCGAGCAACCCCGCGAGCAACCCGAGCGCCATTGTCCACTTCAACAGGGCGAGCAGCGACCGCCGGAACATCGTCTCCCCTCCCGATCCTCCTGGAATCTCGGACGTGATTCTAACCGAGATCCAGGGGCACAACCATGAAATGGGGCTTTCTTATTGCGGTCCGGTGATGGCGCCCTGGAGAGCTCCGGGCAGGGTGCTGGTGGTGTTGGTCTGCTGCTGCTGTGAGAATTGCAAAAGCACGCCGCCGAGCCCAGCCGGGACACCTGGCGTCGCCTGGAGCGCCGTGCCGATCTCGGTCGGGTTCAGGCCGCCGACCAGGCCCAGCCCGTCGATCTCGATGCTCACCTTGCGGAGCGACGTCAACGCCTCGACGTAGGACAATCGCGTCTGGCGGTCGAGGTCCTCGGCATCACGAACGCGGAGGAAGTCGAACCCCGACTGCCCCGCGCGGAACGCCTGTGCGGTCAGTTCGACGTTCTCTCGGGTCCGCGGCAGGATCTCGCTCAGGTGCTCGACCTGGTTCCGCGCCGACTGGTACTGCTGGAACGTCGCCGCGAGCTGGTCGGCCAGCGCGAGTTCCAGCCGCCTGTATTCCTGCTGCTGCTGGCGGAGCATCCCCTCGGCGTTGATGATCCCGCCCCGATTGCGGTTGAACATCGGGATCGGTGCCGAGACCAGCGTGCTGACCTGGTTGTAGTTCCGGACGTAATCGCGCTGGATGACTGTCTGGACGTTGACGTTTGGGATGACCAGCCGCTTCTGAAGCTGCAACTCAAGTTCGGCCTCACGGACCTGCGCGGCCTGGGCACGAAGGACGGGACTCTCGGCGAGAAGGCGGCGGAGGGATTCGTCCCAGTCAAGCTCCGGGGGATTCGCGTCGGGCTCATCCGGGAGCGTGACGGGCGATAATTGAGGGACGCCCACCACGTTTGCCAGTTGCCGCCAGGCGGCTCGCAAACGGAGTTCGGCATCCTTCTTTGCGGTGCGGACGGCGCTGAGGTGGATCTCGGCCTGAAGGACATCCGGGCGGGAGGCCTGCCGGGCCTCGACCAGCCGCTTGAGGACGTTCAGGTCATCCTCGGCGAGCCGCTCCAGGTCAGCGGCGATTTCGGCCGATTGCTGGGCGCCCAGGGCCTCGTAATAGCGAACGCGGACGTCGTTCCGCACCCGGCCGATCTGCGCTTCGAGCTGGAGGGATCGCCACTGGATCTCGACCTTCTCGGCCTGGCCGACAATTCGGAGCTTGCCCGCGGTGACGATGTCCTGGCTGATGAAGGCGCCCTGCGTGGCTCCCTGCGAGAGTCGCGAGGGGGTCGACTGGACCCATCCGGCGGTCGGATTGGGATAGCGGGTGAGCTGGCGAAGCAGGCCCTGTTGCTGAAGGATCAGCGCCTCGGCGGCGCGGATCGTCGGATTGTGCGCGAGGGCCATTCGATCCATCTCGTCGAGCGTGGTCGCGGCCGTCGGGGCCTCGGCGGGAGCGTTTGGGAGAGCTGCGGGGAGGTCGGTCGGTTCGCGGACGGCGCGGGCGATCGTCCGCCGCCTCGGCGGCTCGTCGCCGTGGGTCGACACGGCCAGGCAGGCGATTGCCGCCGTCCAGGCCGCGAGGATCAAAACAGGCTGGGTCGGCATGGGCATTCTCCTCGGGGCGCGATCGATTCACCCGCCGAGCGGTAGCGTCAGTGCTGGGCCGGCGAACTTCTCGCCCGACTCCTGGAGCGCGAAGAGCACTTCGAGGAACGAGAGGATCGCTCGCGATCGAACGTCCTGGGGAGCGATGTAGAACCAGTAGCCGCGATACTCGACAGCGACCTCCGCGTCCTTCGGCCGGTGCTTTTGCGAGGCGATGAAGAAGTTCCCGGCGGTGATCTGGGTCCAGTTGAACGGGCGGCCGTCGGGGCCTGGGGTCATCGGCGCCACTCTCGACCGAACGTGTTCCTCGGGAACGCAGACGCCCTTCGAGAGGAAGGTCATGATCTGAAGGACGGAGCGCATGTTGAGGTAGATGGTGCCGCGGTCGTGGTCTTCGAGAGGCTTCGGCGGGGTCGTCGCGGCCTCATCGCTCAGCTCGGATCGGATGCGGTAGCGATCGAGGCCGGGGATCAGGTGGAAGATCCGGGCGACCTCGGCCATCTCGGGCGAGTGGACGAACGCGGGGCGGATCTTCAGGAAGAGGTCTCTCTGGCGACGGACCAGGGCCATCCGGCCGTCGCCCTGGGACCGGAAGGCGTAGCCCTTTGTGGCGGCATCAAGGACGTGGCCGCCATCGACGGCGTCCTTGTCGATCGGGTCGGACATGTCGTCGGAGAGGTCCGTCGTTCCGATCGCCAGTTCGGTTCCCTCGCGATCGCGGAGCGACTCGAGAAGGCGGATGCCGCGGAGGAATTCGGTGTTGTCGTCGGGGACGGTCGGTGTCAGCGTGGTGGCGCGGGGGGCGTTGGGAACGTCGTTGAGGTCGTTGATGGTCAGGAGCAGAAGCTGCTCGATGCTCGCTCCGGCGTTGACCACACTGAAGAGGTCGGCCGAGAGCGGGGTCAAAAGAGCCTTGGCGATCTCTCGGCCCTCGCGGGGGTGGTAGTTGATCGTTGGGGTATCGCGAGCCCATCCGCCGGCCACGCCGAAATTGGTCTGGCTGCCGGCCGGGCCGGGGTCGCTGCCGCCAGCCGCCAGCTCGAACTGGCTGATGATCGTCGGCAGGTCGATGAAGACGGGCGAGTCGGCGTAGCGGAGCCGGACAATGTTCATCAGAAGTTGCTGGTCGTTCGTTTCGCGGACGACCTCGTTGTACCGCATCCGGGTGAACCGGACCGCGCCAGGACCAAGGCAGCCGCTGAGGCCCGCCCAGGCGGCGAGCAGGATCAGCGTCCGCCCGACCCGCCGACGCCTCCGCGTCGATCGCCGGTCCCGCTCTTGCATCGTGATCCACCGAGATCGCCCTGCCCCAACGCCTCCGCGCGGGGTCTATTTGCTCCGACACGCCTCTTCTTCTATCGTCGGCGTAACCGGCCGACTTGATCGTCTCTGTGCGACCGGCCAGGTTGAGGCGGCTTGCAACGTCGCTCCGAGGCGTTCATCATGGCCGGGGAAGGCCCGGGCTCTCGGGTCAGAAAATCGTCTCAGCCACCAGGAGAATCCTCGTGAGGACCGCCCTCGTCTCGATCGCCCTGTTCGCCCTGGCCGTCTCGTTCGCCGTCGATGCCGTCGCCCGACTGGCCGACCACTCCGACGCGAAGCTGGCGCACATGGTCTTTTTCTCACTCAAGGATCGTTCGAAGGAGTCGCGCGAGCGGTTCATCGCGTCGTGCGAAAAGTACCTCTCCGACCACGAGGGAGCCGTTTATTTCTCGGTCGGCACGATCGCCGAGGATCCGGACGTTCAGGAGCCGGTGAGCGTCAAGGACTTCGACGTCGCCCTGCACGTCGTCTTCGAGAACAAGGCCGCGAAGGCGAAGTACCTGGTGAGCGTGCGGCACAAGAAGTTCGTGGATGAGAACCGGGCCGAGTTCGCCGGCGTCCGGGTCTTCGACTCGTTCCTCGAGCCCGCGAAAGCCTCGAAGTAAGACTCGACCGATCGCGCGGCGCCGGGCGGGATCGGCCGCCGCGCGATCGAGGAGGATGGCGGAAGTGAAATCATTCTCCGGTCAGGAGCGGTGATCATGAGCGCCCGACGAGGCAGGGAGAAACTACCGAAGCGGATGTTCCGGCGGGAGAAGGTCTCACCGCCCGCGATCCCCCCAGGGACCAACGTCATCTACCCGAAGCCCGGGCAGCAGAAGATGTCGGAGGTCCTTGAGGACTTCGTCGAGCCCTACCGGCACCTGGCGACCGACGAGAGATTGTTCCGTATGCTGCTCAACATGGGGTTACTGGCCTGGAACGTCAGCCAGATGCCCGAGGAAGAACGCGAGTCCACCATCGACCGGCTCCTCTCCGAATCCTCGGACGACCTCGATCATGAGGGGTGGCTCGCCGCGAAGGTGCTCGTCGAATCTCTGGTAAAGCGGAAGCTGGAATTCTTCGCGGACAACCACCGGCTGATCTACTCGTTCCAGTTGACCAACCGGGGCGACGATTACCACCTTTCCGTCGCCTCCACACTCTGATCGGACCGCCACGCTCCGGCCAGGCCAGGCTGTATCGGGTCGTCGACAGACTCATCCTCGATCGTGGTGTTGCCTTTGTCGGCCTAACGCGACCTGTCCGGAATCTCGACGCAGCCGGATGAGTCGATGGTTTATCTTGTATCTTGCCCCGCCAGATCACTTTAGGACGAGAAGGAAATCTCGGGATGATTTGATCCTTCGAAGACTGCGTGCCATAATCTGGCGAGGTCGCTCATCAACCCGCCGCCATCCCCGATCGCGAGGGATCCCCCTGGACGGACGGGGCGCAGGGCCCCGAGACGGTGGGGCGACCCGACATCGACGCAGGACACGCCTATTGCCCTTCGAGGAGCCTCCGATGAACGAGACCACTGCCAGAATCCGCAGCCAGGCCGTCATCACCGATCGACTTGGTCTCCATCTCCGGCCCGCGAGCCAGTTCGTCGGCCTTGCTCGAACGTACCGGTCCGACATCCGGCTCCTCTGCAAGGGGGCCACCGCCGACGCCAAGAGTCTGCTGGAATTGCTGGTCCTCGCCATCGGGTGCGGGACGACCGTCGAACTCGTTGCCCACGGACCTGACGCCGAGCAGGCCGTCCTTGCCCTGATCGATCTGATCAACCCGTCCGCCGATTGCGCGGCCGCCGCCTGATCGGAGTCCACCCTCCGGAATAGCAGGTCCCAACCCCACGGGCCCCTGCCTGTCGATCGAGCATCGGTGCTTTTCGATCTTGCCTTTACGATCGATGGCCAGGTTCGATGGCCTCAAAAATTTTCGGCGCGTAAATGGTTTCAGCGCCTTGGGTTTCGAGATTTTGTCGCGTCCTGGGCTTCTCAGGATGAACTCGTGGCCGGGGATTTGCGTCTAGGGGGGCAACGATTCTGGGCGGCCGAATCCGTGTGGTCGGATCGGGACCGTTCCCCTCCGAGGAGACGAGGTTGAAGGTCATGGGTAGCTTGCACGAGAAAACCGATCGGATCGAGGCCCTTCGCGGCCTCATCGAGCGGCTCAGTGCCCCGGACCTGACCCTCGACGAGGCGAAGGAGTTGCGGGAGCGGATGACCGCGCTGCTGAGTCGCGACGAACCGGCCCCCACCGTCGTCGTCCCGGCCGTTGAGATCGGCGATCTTCCGCGTCTGAACTTCTGGGCGCCTGAAATGTCGATGCGATTCGCCGGGTGAGTGACGGCGTGATAGACTCGCCCTCGCCGTCTCCCTGCGATGGGGCATCACCTCCAGCCATGCGGACTATACCCTGGCCCGATATCTCCTGAGCTCCGTCGGAAGCGGCGGCGAGATGCCCGGCGGCGGCCCGTGCCGGAAGCTTGGATCGGGCGTTCCGCGCCAGGAGCGTGGGACGAACGGGAACGCGTCGGTCAGGACGTAGTAATAGGTCCCGTCCGGGAATTCCGGCGTCGGGCCGGTTCGACCGTTGCACTCATCCAGGTCGCCGTGTTCTGGTAGGTATTCAAAGTCCTCGACGAAGATCCCGTCGAACCGGCCCTTCGGCCCGTCTTTCCGCTTTCCGCTCCGGAGCCGGTAGCTCGACCGCAGGCGACGGGTCGGACTCCTCAGGTCGGTCGGTTCGCCGGGACAGTCGGGGCCGTAAATCGGGAATCCGTCGGCGGCGTAGCCGAGCAGGTGCATTGGGTGGTCGGGGCTGGCGACGGTGAGGGCCCAGAGCAGGCCGGTTGGCAGGCCGTGATAGTGGTAGGAGCCCCGGCCCTGCGTGTGGGCCCGGTTGGCGTCGATCCCGAGCGCCACGGCGTTGGCCGGGTGCAAGACCTCAAACTGCCAGCCGCTCCGGGCGTCCGCGTCCCAGAAGGGACCGGATGGGTCGAACGGGATGCCGTTGACCGCGATCCCGAAGAGCCACATCGCGATCGGGACCGGCTCGTCGGCGGCGACCGGCGCGATCGGCATTTCCAGCCGGTGCCGCTGGGGTCGGAGCGGGACGGGATCGTGCCGGTTGGGGAAGTCGCCGACGGCATGGCCGGGGATCCCGTTGGCCCTGACGACGCGCTTGCCCTCGGCCGAGGCGATGGAGACCTCCGGCGGGACGTGCTTCCCCGAGCCGGCCAGCAGCCAGGCGGCGGTCGCCGCGGTGGCGGGGACGCCGAGCGATCCGGCGATCATCGTACGGCGGCTGAACTTCATGGGTCGCCCCGACCAGATTGTTGGAATCGATCCCGCTACAAAATCGCGTGGAGAATGTCGCCCCGGCTGATCGGGTGAGGTCGGCCGAGCGGGTCGCGATACTCGGTCTCGGGCGCGTGGCCGAGGCAGTGGAAGATCGTCGCCGAGAGATCCTCGGGTCGTACGAGTCCCTCGGCCGGATGAGCCCCGATCCGGTCCGACGAGCCGTAAACCTGGCCGCCCCGGACGCCGCCGCCGGCCATGGTCACCGAGAAGACCGAGCCCCAGTGATTTCGTCCGCCGCCAGCGTCCAGGCGGGGCGATCGACCAAACTCGGCCATGCAGACGACCAACGTCTCGTCGAGGAGCCCGCGACGATGCAGGTCCTCGATCAGCGCCGAGTAGGCCCGGTCTGTCGGCGGAACGAGGACGTTCTTGAGCCGGGCCGATTCCTGGGTGTGGCTGTCCCAGCAGGGGTTGGCCGGCGGCTCGTCGGGCCCTCGATACCAGTTGACCTGCACCAGCCGGACCCCGGCTTCGACCAGGCGGCGGGCCAGCAGCACGCCGCGGCCGAACGGCGAATCGCCGTACCGTTCCCGATTCGCTTCCGGCTCGTCTTCCAGTCGGAAGGCTCCACGCGCCTGCGAGGAGCCGAGCAGGTTAAACGCCTGGCGCGCCTGCTGGTCAAACGCCTGGGCGCCCGGTCCGCGGTCGAGGTCGTCGAGCCGGCGCGCGAGGTCGTCCAGGAGGGCTCGCCGACGCCCCAGACGGGCCTGGTCGATCTCGGCGGGCAGGGTGATTTCCTGGATCGATTCGTCTCCGCGTGCGAGGCGGGTGTTGAGCAGCCAGGGGTCGGCGGCGCGGCCCAGGAATCCCGCGTCCTGACCCGGCCAGACGCTCCCATCGGTGTTGAAGATCCGGTGCGGGAGCGTGACCGAGGGCGGGACGCGACTGCCCGGCTTGCTGATCTTCCGGACCACCGCGCCCAGGCTGGGGATGTCGTTCGGCGGCCCCGGATTGGCGTTTTCGAAGTTCATCGGCCGGTGCGGCTGACCCGTCAGCATGTAATAGCCGCTGGACGAGTGCGCGTTGTCGCCGGTCGAGACGGCACGCAGGACGCAGATCTTGTCCGCGACGAGCGCGGTCTGGGGCATCAGCTCGGAGATCGAGAGGCCAGGGACCGTCGTGGCGATCGGGCCGAAGTCTCCCCGGACCTCGGCCGGCGCGTCGGGCTTGGGGTCCCAGGTCGAATGCTGGGGCGGACCGCCCATCAGGAAGAGCAGGATGCACGACCGGGCCCGGCCGAACGACGAACCGCTCGCCGCCGGGGCCTCCGCCGCGCCGGCCGACCGGAGCAGGTCGCCAAGGTTTAGCCCCGCGCCGAGGAGCCCGAGGCCGCCGATCCGGATCACCTCGCGGCGAGTTCGGCCGTCGCAGAGCCTCGCGCCGGGTCCGAGCAAATGGAGCATGCGAGCCTCGCGACGTCGGTGTCCAGGGGAGGGCGACGAACAATTGTTGAACCAGGGTTGACTCTAGCGACCCGGGCGCTTTGCTTCAAGGGTTCTTGGTGTGACCGCATGATCGACCCGCATGGATCGTGGGGATGAATCAACCAGCGCCAGGTGGTTACGATGGGTTCTGGACGAGGAGGATCGGGACGACGGTTTCAACGATCCAAAATGGGGAGGTCCATCATGCGGCCGAATCGAGCAGATCGCCGGATGCATCCTTTCCGGCTCGGGCTCCCACTGCTGGCCCTGGTGCTGGTCGCCGGACTTTCCTGTGCCCGGTGGTCGGCACCGGCCGAGACGAAGCCCATCGTCGTGACGCAGGACATGAAGGCCCTCGCCGAGGACAACAACCGCTTTGCCCTCGACCTCTACGGCCGGCTCCGGACCGGGCCGGGCGGCAACCTGTTCTTCTCGCCGTCGAGCGTCTCGACCGCGCTGGCGATGCTCTACGCCGGGGCCGGTGGTGAGACCGCCGAGCAGATGGCGAAGGTGCTGCACTTCCGCCTGCCCTCGGAGAAGCTCCATTCCGCCTTCGGCGACCTGCGACGATCCTGGAATCTCGGGGCCAGCGGGCGGGGCTATCGGCTGAGCGTGGCCGACCGGCTCTGGGGCCAGGCCGGCTTCCACTTCCTGCCCGGCTTCCTGGCCGTCACCCGCGAAGAATACGGCGCCGAACTGGCGCAAGTCGATTTCCAGGGCCAGGCCGAGGACGCCCGCCGTCGGATCAACGCATGGGTCGAGGAGCAGACGCAGGGGAAGATTCGCGACCTCGTCCCGCCGGGTGCGCTCGACGCGAAGACCCGGCTGGTCCTGACCGATGCCGTCTACTTCAAGGGCATCTGGACCGAGCCGTTCCGGAAGGAGTCGACCCAGGTGGCTCCCTTCCACGTCTCCGCCGCCCGGAAGACCGACGTCCCCCTGATGTTCCGGACGGACGCCTACCCGTTCTGGGCCGGCGACGGCCTGAAGATGCTCGCATTGCCCTACGGCAAGGGCGACCTCTCGATGCTCATCCTGTTGCCCGATGACGTGGAGGGGCTCTCGGCCCTCGAGGAGCGGCTGACCGACGAGAACCTGTCCCGATGGCTGTCGAGTCTGCAAACTCGGGAGGTCAGCGTCTCCCTGCCCCGGTTCACGCTGACCTCGGAGTTCCAGCTTGCGGATGTACTCAAGGCGATGGGAATGCCCCGGGCCTTCACGCTCGGCGAGGCCGACTTCTCAGGAATGAGCCGCGAGGAGGAATTGTTCGTCTCGGCGGTAATCCACAAGGCGTTCGTCGATGTCAATGAGGAAGGGACGGAGGCGGCCGCCGCCACGGGAATCGGCGTCAAGTCCGTAGCGGCGCCCGAGGAACCGCTGGTGTTCCGGGCCGATCATCCGTTCGTCTTCCTGATCCGGGACAATCGGACGGGCAGCATCCTCTTCCTTGGGCGGCTGATGAATCCTCAGGGCTGATCCGCCCCGAGGCCCGCCGACCTTGCGGGGAAGCTGAGCGATCCTGGCCTTCGATTCGCGAGTCGTCCTCTCGGGTCCCCATCGAGACGAGAAGGAGGAATCCGCATGAACCCGACCTACCTGCACATCAGCGACCTGGCCACCCAGATCGAGCCGCCGGAAGACGCCATCCTCAGCCGGACACTCCACAACGACGAGCGGGTCAAGGCCGTGCTCTTCGGGTTCGGGGCCGGTCAGGAGCTTTCCGAGCACACCGCCGCGATGCCCGCCATCGTTCAGTTCATCAGGGGCGATGCCCGGCTCACCCTGGGGGATGAGACGATCGAGGCCCGGCCCGGGACCTTCGTCCACATGTCGGCCGGGCTCCGGCACGCGGTCCGGGCCGTGACTCCGACCGTGATGCTGCTCCTCTTGCTCAAGGGTTCGCGGTAAGCCGCTCCGGATGGGCGACTCCCGAATCGCCGGCGCCGGGACTGGCGACAGGGACGGTCGCGGAACCGGGACGACCTTCGCCCGAGGGCCGGTCGCCCGACCCCAGCAGGTCGAAGAGTTGCCCGCGCAGGCCCTTCGCCTCGGTCAGCGTCAGCTCCGGGCTCCCAAGCCGCTCGACCAGCGACCGGAGGGCCTCGATCCGCTCATCCTGGGTTGCCACCACGGTCAACCTCGCCTCCCGCGATCCGTCCGGACTTCCCGACGACACCTGAGTTCGTAACTTAGGACATCCCCAACTCGAGGAGAACTCGCCGGCCCGCCGCGGCAGAAATAAAACGAAACGAGCCGACGATGGGCACAGTCCCGAAAACGGGTTACGATTGGGTGAATCCAGTAGACATTTTCCATGCCGGCGAAGTGCCTCTCTCGCGGCCCGAACCGGCTGAGGTTTCGTGACTCCAGACCAGAGACCGACCGCCTCGGAGTGTGGCCCATGGCGAAGAAGAAGGAAACGAAGCCGGAGACGAAATCGGACTTCCTCCGCAGGGTTCTAACGAAGAACCCGAACCTGGACCACGAGAAGGTCAACCACCGATGGGTTAAGGAGGGACATCCCGGCGAGATCAGCAACGCCCTGTATTATCTGGTCAGGCGTGAGCTGGGGATCAAGACCGAATGGGTCTGGGTCCAGGAGGAGAAGCCCGTCTCGGCCTCCGCGAGCGGCGAAGTCTACCAGTTCAAGATCACACTCCTCGACTCGACACCCCCCATCTGGCGGCGCATCCAGGTGGCTGACGAGACACTGGATCAATTCCACGAGCAGATTCAGGCGGCGATGGGCTGGAGCGACTCGCACCTGCATCATTACCGGATCGAGGGCAAGCTCTACGCCGACCCCATGCTCATGCAGGAGAGCTTCGAGGAGTTGGAGTACAGCGATTCGACAAAGGTCCGGCTGAGCGAGATCCTTCCCAAGAGGGGTGGTCGATACCGATTTGAGTATGAGTACGATTTCGGCGATAGTTGGCTGCATGAGATTCAGTTTGAGGGCCGCGTCCCGGTCGAGGCGGGGAAAAAGTATCCGATCTGCCTGGATGGAGCCCGCGCCTGCCCGCCGGAGGATGTGGGCGGCGTCTGGGGTTATCAGGATTTGCTCGAGGCCATTAGCGACCCCAGGCACGAGGCGCACCAGGAGATGCGGGAGTGGGTCGGCCGCAAGTTCGATCCCGAGGCGTTTAGTCCAGTGGGGGCGACAAGGCGGATGAAGCGAGGGCTGCCGAACTGGCGACCGTGGTGATCAGGTCCTGACGGGATGGATCGCCGCGAGAGGGCGTTCCAAAATGGACCGGCAGGAATCGAGGATGGTTCCGACGATCGCTTCTGGGTATCGGATCATCGGGCGCCCTGGGGCTGTCCTGTCCGCCTTGATGCTTCTCGCCACCGTGATCGACGAGTGGTATGTCCTGGGCGGACCGCTGGCGATCTTCCGGGGACAATGACGGTTCGATCAACACCGCCGCCCTCTTAACCGGACGGGCGGACGCTCGCCTCGGGTCGCGCCGATCGGGATGTCCGGCTCATGGGGCGTTGAGGCGAGGAGGAGGGCCGGGATCGGATGTCGTCGAGAGCGACCGGCTCGACCCGCACGTCGAGACGATCGTGAGCGACGGGAATCGCGTGTCATCCTGGCTCAGGGACGGATTAGGATTTCCTTCTGATTCCTGGTCTCGCCCCGGATGAGCTTCGATCCCTCGCCGGTCAGCCGGAGATACCAGTCCGACGGCCGGCCCTCGTACGTCTGGAACCGGGCCTGCCTCGGCGGCGCGTTGCTGACCTTGAAGATGGCTGTTCCCTCGTCCACTTCATCGAACATGGCGACATAGGCCATCTCGATATTCAGCTCGCTCGCGGCCACGAATTGTCGCCAGAAGAACTCGCCTCCGAGGCGAGGGAGGGTCTGGTCGGCGGCTTGCGGGCCCTTGAGATTCGTCCAGCCGAAGCCGGGATAGATCACCGGGAGGTAGGCCATCCCTGATCGCCTTGCCTCGGCCAGATCGTCCTTCCAGGTGATCGTGGAAGCGTGTCGCTGCTCGCCGACCTTCAGGGAATGGCCGACGTTCCACGGGCTGATCACGTCGAGTCGGCGGAAGGCCCGGGACCACTCCGGGTCCTTCTCGCGTCTCCAGGACCACGGAACGCCGCCAACGAGCGTGGCCCGATAGGGATTCGCCTTCTCGAAGAAGTCGATGATACGGTGGGCCAGGGCCGGGCCGAATCGGTCGGGGTAGAGGCCCCAGACGAAGACGACCGGCTTGCCTTCGTGATGCAGATAGCGATCGTCCCGCGTCACCTTCCTCTCGTCCACCAATCGCTTCCAGTCGCCGGTCAGCCGGTCGAAGATGTGGGCCTCGGGCGTGCCGGAGAGGTCGTAGCAGACGGCGTAGACCCGTCCCGTCTTCGAGGCCGAGGCCCGGACATGGTCGAGCACCAGATCGGTCGACGGTCTACGAAGCTCGGACAGGAAGCGCTGGACGAACACGCCGTCGATGCCGTAGGTCCGCATCCAATCGAAGTGTCGGTCGACGGTCCGAGGCTGAGCGGAGCTGAAGAGGTGGGCCTGGCGGCCGTCCGGGAGGGTGAAGCCGGGGGCTGGGAATTTCTCCGCGTCGGTGAATTCGGAGAGGTCGGGCCACATCTCGAAGGTGAGGGTCTCTGGGGTGATCTTCCTTGCGTTGCGGCTCCAGTGCCACCAGCCCCTGTCGGCGTGGTCACCAGGGCAGCGGAACCAGCCCTGATAGCCGCAGAGGACCTTGCGGTGGAGGGTCGTGGCGTCGATCCGGGAGGGTTCGTCGGCGGGGCAGAGTCCGGGAAAGGATGCGGCCCAGGCCAGGAGTCCCACCCGAACGGCTCTCCAGGCCCGTCGGATAACGCTCATTGCGGATTTCCTCCGATCATGACCCGCATATCGAAGAGAACGACCTGAAGACCAGGTTGACGCGGGGGACGGAGCACGTCCAGATGTCAGGCGGGTCGGTCCGGCTTGGTCGAGTTCCACACAATGGTTCTCGATCTCGTCGCGCATGGGGATCGCCGATAAAATTTCGAGATTCCCTGGCAGGCGAGGATGGGGGGGAAAGGTAAGTCCGATTCCGCCTTGAAGACGAGATGGGCCCGAAGGAAGGGCACGAACCCGGCGGGAACGCCAGCGACGAGACCGAGGAGTGGAGTGATCCGCCGTGAGGCCAGCGAACCCCGAGGAAATGACGAATCGCCCCGGCGTCCCGAGGGCGCTTGTCCTTTCCGGCTGGATGACGAGGACCAGCAGCAAGGCGGCGTTTGTGCGTGGGCTTGGGTTTGAGGTCGAATGCCCGAAGCTGCCTTACTGGAGGCTTCGGGCGGCCATCCGGCAGGCTGAGAGTGCCCATGATCGACTGGGGTCCGACGTGATCATTGGGATGTCGCGAGGCGGGGCGATTGCCCTTGCGATCGGGGAACAAAGGCCGTTGATCCTGCTGGCGCCTGCCTGGCGGTACTTTGGCGTCCGGCCTTGCCCGGATGCCGAAGGGGTGGTCATCCACAGTCCTCGTGACCGGATCGTGCCTCTGGGCCACAGCCTGGAGCTCTGCCGCCGGTGCCCTGGACTTCGCCTCGTGATCACCGGAGGCGAGCATCGGCTGAACTGCCCGGCCGGTCGAGCCGCGTTATCGCGGGCACTTGATGACCTGGTGGGGCTGCCTCCATGTCATCCAGGCCATCGTGGTCCTGGTGCGGGCTACGTAGGTGGCTCCCTGAGCGAGTAGCTAGTGGGTCACTTGGCTTGCGCGTGGCCATAACCTGGCCCTTTGTGTCGCGAGAGCGGTGTTCTGGTAAAGGCTCCCGAGCCGCCGAGGTGGTGCCGGCGCTCCCATTGTCGCTGTCGGCGTTTCGCCCGCTTGCCTCCCCACGCGAACGGCGTCGGGGCTGCATTCCAGTGAGTCGCGACGGCCTCGAGCCAGGCGATGATCTGGTCGGTCGACTCGGGGTGCTGGCCGTCCAGCGCCCGCCGTTTGAGGATCCGCTGCAGGCTCTCCGCCATGTTCAGCCACCCAGGCAGGTGCACGTCCGCTGATATCTCCGCCGCCGGATGCGACGACGATAGGGGCGGACGTCGATCTCGAGCAGTTCCGAATCCTCGGTGTCGCTGGGGATCATCGCCGCGCCGCAGCGGGAGCAGAGGCACTGACCTTCGGGCCGCTC
>DAIDKV010000062.1 GCA_027449865.1 Planctomycetales bacterium | reverse complement strand
TCGAGATACTTGAGCCCCTGGAGCTTACATCCAGCGAGCGGGTTATCGTGGGACGGCTTCGCCATGCGAGGACTCCGCCAGAATGGCAGTCACTTTGCCTGGCAGAGCCGATCGCGCAAATTTTGTGCCGAACAGACGTGCTCCGTCCCTTTTTTCGTCCCGTCCCCTAATTATCTCCGTCCCTTTTTTCGTCCCCGTCCCTTTTTTCGTCCCCGCACGAACTGGCGCGCGTGGAGGTTACGCTGGGCTGAGCCATTCTTGGCCGTGTCAGCCGATGGCGGAGAGCCTGCCCGGCGCGAGCCGATAGACCGCGGCGGCCGGCTTGCTGCCGAGGAAGTCCTGGTTGAGCAGGTAAAGGTTGCCATCCGGCCCGGTGACGATCGACCGGACGTCGTTTAGATGTGTGGGGGGGAGCCCGGTGAGTTTGGCGGACATGGCCGCGCCGCCTGGCGACAATCGGACGATCCTCGTGGGGCCGGTGGCCGCGTCCGCGAAGAAGCTCGCTCCGCGGGCCTGACCGACATCGAACAGGAAGGAATGGCCGAGCGCTCCACGGATCGGGATGTTCCTGGCGATCCCGGACGTCGTGACGCGGAGGATCACGGTCTTTCTGGGTGTCGTGCCCGTCACGATCAGACTGCCGTCCGGGGCGTTCGATACCATGCTGCTCATCAGTTTACGGCGGAGTGGGAAGGTCGAGACCGTACCGCTCGGTGAAATCCGGTAGAAGTCGGAGTTCTGGCCCTTGCCGAAAACGGTGAACCAGAGATTCCCGTCGGAGCCGGCCACAAGCGTGTTCACGAGCGTCGGCGATTGCGGGCCGAACGTCGAGGCGGGCAGCAATGTCACGGCTCCATCCGTCGTCACCTTCCCGATGAAGATCTGGGACTGCGGTTGCACGGCGGAAGGCGTGAAAACCGCTTCGCCAAAGTAGAGATCGCCGCCCGGCCCGCTGACAATCGCGGTGGCCGTCGAGGTCAACCCCGGGGCCGTCGGGATGGGAGGATACTCGGTGACCGCGCCAGAGGGAGTTACCTTGCCGATGACGACCTGCTGGTCGTTGCCATTGGGGCCCATCATCGCATCGAACCAGACGTTTCCATCGGGCCCGACCGCCAGCGATCCGACCGAGACAGTCCCGTCGCTGGCGCTCACAGGAACGCGGAACGAGGTCGTCGAGCCGTCGAGGCCAATCCGGTCAATCACGGCCGAGTTGGGGGCCTGGTTGATGCCGACCCACAGATCGCCGCCGGGCCCCGAGACCATGTTGGTCGTGTTGATGATCCCGGTGACGGAGGCGACCGCCTCGACCGCCTGGGAGAGGAGTCGGCGCCCTTCCAGATCCTCGACGATCGGAGCCCGACGTCGCTTCGTCGCCGGGTGGGAGGGCGTGCGCAGCGAGTCCCGCGAAGCAGAGAACCAACGCATCCTGCGGCCTCCTTGCTGGAACGGAGCCCGATCGCATCGATTCGAGACGATTGGTTATCGGTAAAGTCTCGGAAGGATGCAAGAGAAGAAATTCGAACCCAAGGCATTCCATTTCATCGACCAAACCAGACAGAAGTTCGATCGAAAATCGACTGAGCCGGACGAGGGTGCACTGGGGCCGACATTCGGACGTCGAGCAAGATGGTGTGTGCTGAGGGCGCTCTGGGATTGGATAACGATCGATCAGCTCGCGAGATCGACCGACCGCGAACTCCACGACCTCTGAAACCGCTCTCGACGACTCCGTTTCTTCCGAGAGTGTATGACCGATTACGGGACAGGGGAAGGTGAGTCCGCTTCAACCGGCATCCAGGGTCGCAGGGCGCCCGTCTCCCACTTTTCCTTCATACGAAGATGATATTCGACCAGCCTCGGCTGCAGTTCCCAGCCGGGTAGCCTCGGCGGGGAAGGGAGGCCATCGCCGAACTCCCACTTTCCTCCGAAGTCCCAGGCCTTGAAGGCCTGCCAATGGGCTTGCTCCATTCGATACCGGAATCGCGCGTAGGTGAGGTCTCCGACGAGCAACAGTCCCACCACTGCAAAGGGAACCATCGAAAGGAAAAAACGTCGTCGCCCCTGTACACGGCAGCAGTGCAAGGATCGTCGCGTGAGATAGCTAATAGCGAGGGCGACGAAAATCGCCGGAGAAAGGAGCAAGAAATCACGCGGCGAGAATTCCATATATCGATTTGCCGGGAGAGACCGATACCAGGGCCATCCGCCCGTGAAGAGCCCGAAGCAGAAAAGGAACCCGAGATCACCGAGTCCAATGATAAGTACTGCCTCAAGGATCGACCTCAAGGCCGTCCGGACCAGCTTTGACGCCGACATTGGCATTTGGTCTGTCCGGAGCCGGTTGACCGATTGACTCATCCGGACTGCCGCGACACCTGCCGTGCTGCCCGCGACGAGGATGATCCCCAGGCTGGGATCACCGTTCCCTGATCCCAGGGAGATCACCGTGGCGATGGCGACCCCGATACCGCCGATCGCGATCATCAGCCGCGACAGTGAGACAAGCCGGAGTTGCATGGCCTCGGTACCCAATGGCACAGAACGCTCTCCTCCGGATGAGAAGCGGGCCTGATGACGGATCAAAGCACCGTGAGCGGCCCCCGCGTGACCCCGTATTGCCCCGTCGCCTTGAGGTCTCGCCACAGCTTTTTGGCATCCCGGCGACCCTCCAGAACATCGCGGTAGAGGCCGATGATTCGCTCGACGGAGGGGCCGTCCTCGTCGAGGAACTCGATTCGCAAGTGCCTGGCTCCCTTCGCGATCAGGCGAGGTAGGAATTCGGCGGCCGTCTGGGGGGTGGCGTTGAACAGGGTGTTTCGACAGCCCACATCGGCGGTGAGCGGGTGCTCGGCCCCGACCCGGTCGCGCAGCTTCACCTCGTGGTGATCGCAGGGGCGTCCGCAGTTGGTGTGATCCGTCCCCGGCGAGAGGAACGCACAGTAAACACAGTGCTCCATGTGTTTCATTGGTGCCTTGACGTAAGCCCCTTTGCAATCTACCTGTTGCGTAGAGGCTTTTGGACTCGTGACACGCTTGTGACACGGTTCCCCCGGCGGCACGAAACGAGGAGCAACAATGGCCAAGACTCCGAAGCCGTGGTTCTGGAAGGCCCGCAAAGCCTGGTACGTCCAGCTCAACGGGAAGCAGGTTCGGCTGGGCGAGGACCAGAAGAAGGCCACTCAGGAATTCTATCGGCTCATGGCCGCCGACGGAAAACTCGACGATCGTCAGAACGCTCGCATGACCGTGGCCGACGCATGCGAGGCGCTCCTGTCTCAGGTCGCCCATTACCGGTCCAGCACCAAGCGTCTCTACACGGACATGCTGGGCCCGTTCGCCGCCGAGTTCCGCGGCCGGCGGCTGGACTCGATCCGGCCCGACGAGGCGATCAGGTTCGTGGCGAACTATCAGGGCACGGGGTACAAGGGGAAGAAGTTCGGGGACTCGTCCCGCGCCCTCATGTTCCGCCACATCAAGAGCCTTTTCAAATGGGCCCGCGACATGGGCGTGATCCAGATCAATCCATTCGTCCGCACTCCGAATCCCTGGAAGATCCAGGCTCGCGAGCGGCCGATGTCGCAGGAGGAATACGAGAAGGTCATGGCGGACCGTCGGCTCAGCGACCGCTTCAAGGAGATCGTCGAGATCATCTGGCGGACCGGAATGCGTCCCGGCGAGATCGCCAAGCTCTCCGCTCGCCACCTCGACTCGCGACTCCCGATTGCCCGGTTCCAACCGACGGAACACAAGACGGGCACGAAGACGGGCCTCCAACGCGAGGTCTACTTTCCCCCGGATCTCTGGGAGAGGATCAAGAAATACGCGGAGCTTCGCCCTACCGGGCCGCTCCTGCGGAATCGTCGCGGGAATCCCTGGAGCCAGGACTTGATCAGCGACACGTTCGGGCGGATCAAGCGGCGGCTTGGCCTGGAGTGCGTGCTCTACCAGGCCCGCCACTCGTTCCTTACCAAGCTCGTGGAGGGCGGCGTGCCGGTCGCACGGGCGGCCAAGATCGGCGGCCATACTCACCCCGAGACGCTGATGAAGCACTACTACCATCCCGAGACCCTCAAGATGCTTGAGGACGTCGAGAAGGTGAATGACGGCGAGGCCGACCGCATGGCGTCGATCCGGCGGAAGGTCGATGAGGAGCGGAAGAAGGCCCGCTCCGTTTTCACCAGGAAGCCGAAGGACCAACAGCCGGAACCCCCTAGTTCCGCAGATACTTCGCCAGGTGCTTGAAGCTCCCCTGGGGGGCCGGACCTCCTTCTCGCCTCGTATCGAGGAAGCGGAGGAGGTCCGAGCCCCTGACTCTCAATCCCTTCCTGCCCGCCCCGATCGGCGTCTTGGCGAGGTCGCCCGAAAGCAGAAGATCGTAGGCGTTGCTCTTGCCGCAGCCGAGGTATGCCGCCACCTCCGCCACGGAGTAAAGCACGTCCGGCTCGATCCGCGACGGCCCCTTGAGGAGCCGCTCCAGGTTAGCAACCCGCTCTTCCAGCTCGATGATCTTCTGGTCCATGGCGACTACCTCCTTTCAGCGAAGCGTAGATTATTCCCGTCGCACGCCGATGCTCTGCCGCTGCTGCTTGGAGTAGTCGCGGGCGTGTTGCTGGAGCGTGGCGTAGAGCCGCATCAGCTCGACCTCGTCGGGGGTCAGGTTCGCCGCCTGGTCGGGCTTCACGTAGAAGCTCGTGTACTTCGAGAGATGGGGCTGCCCACGGAGGATCTCTTCGAGGGCGTTCCGGGTGTCGATCGCCCGCTGCTTCTCGGTGTCCACGTCGGTCACGCGGACGCCGGTCAGGAGGTTGACCGCCTTGGTCAGCGGGTCCTTCCGGTCGTCGATCAGCTTGTCGGCCGACGTGACGAACCGGGTGAGCGGCGTGTTCGCCATGACCTGGGCGAGCAACTGCGGGTTGTCGTCGCCGAAGAGCCGGCCGATCGCCGAGGCCGCCGCCGGTGCCCGCAAGTCGGAGAGCTTCCGCTGCGTGTGGAACTGGGTGTCGAAGAGCTGTTCGAGCGGGGCCTTGATCACCGGGTTGAGCTGGCCCATGTAGTCGAGCGCGGTCCGCCCGATGTCGGGCAGGCCGTTCCGGAAGTGCAGTCGCTCGAACGCCTCCTCGACCGGGAGCCCCAGCTTGCTGACGTACCGCCGCATCCCATTCGCCTCGGGGCCGACCGGCATCGACACCCCGGACTTGAGGTACTCCGGCACGTAGCCCTGCTCCTGGTCGGGCTGGCTGAACGGTCGGATCTGGGCCTGGGTCCAGGCCGGCGTGTGCAGGGCCGTGTCGAGCTGGAGCGGGAGGTTCTTCCGGGCGTACGTGTAGAACGGGACCAACCGACGCATCACGTTCTTCTCGAAGCCGGTGAGGCTGTCGTAGTCGAAGTGCGTCCGGTTCACCATGTCGGCCGCCGCGTTGGCGGTCGCCCCCTGCTCGCGCTCGGCCAACCACTGGGCCAGCCGGAACGTGTCCTCGATCTGCGTGCCGACCTTGCGGCCCGCGACGACGGCCGGCAGCGCGTCGCGCTCAACCCCGCCGACGCCCTTCATGCCGAGGTTCTCGGCGACGGCCGCCTTCCAATCCCTGGGGTTCGAGGCGATCTGCCTGGTGGTCTTGCCGATCGCGGCCCCCGTCCCGAGCCACCCCCTGGGGATGCCGGTGAGCATGTCGGCCAGCATCCCGGGCTGCCCCGCGCCGGGGGCGTGCGGAGTGAACCGGCCGGGCGTCGTGCTGGTCAGGGCGGACAGCGCGTTGTCCGCGACGTCGTCGTGGTAGCCGTGGCCGCCGAAGATCCCGGCCGAGGCATACGCTTCCTTCCTCGCCTGGTTGAGATCGCCGAGGCCGTACTTGCTGAGGGCCGCCGGATCGACTGTCCCTTCGATGATCGACTTCGCATCGTTGTAGTGCCGGAGCGCCGTGCCGGACCGGAGGTTGTTCAGCCCGGCCGTACCTGCGTTGCGGACGTGCGAGGGGAACCAGACCGAGTACGCGAGCGGCTTGAACAGGGCGTTCAGGCTGTCCATGAACTTGAGCGGGCCCTTCAGCTCCTCGGGGGCCGCCCACTTCTGGTGGGCCTTGAGGATCTGGTCCGCGTGCTCCCGGGTGACGCCGAACTGGCCGAGCTGATTGCGGAGCTTCTTTAGCGAGCCGAGCGTGTTGGCCGAGCCGAGCTGGAACTTCGGGGCGAGGGCCTCGTGCGCCTTGAGCAGCGCGCCCTGGATCGGGTCGCCCGTCACCTTGTTCGCCTTCGTGGTCCGGAGGCCGATCGCCTTGATGAGATCGGGGACCGACATCATCGACCCGTCGTTCTGGAACCGGGCCGCGTTGTCCGTGATCGCCCCGATCGCCGCCTTGGCGGCGGCCAGGTTGCGGGCGTGCTGGGCCCCTCGCTTCGTCTCGGTCGCGGCGAGGTTCGGCGTGTAGAAGTCGAGCCCCTGCTCGCGGTACTTCGGGTCGGCGGCGAGGAGCTTGTCCACGATCTGACTCACCTGCCCCTTCGACGCCGGCTTGCCCATCGCCGCCGGCGCGCCGTCCCACTTTTCGAGGATCGACGGCGTGAGTGAGAAGCCGCCCGGGTGGGCGAGGAGGTCGCCTTCGAGATCCTTGCGGACCGCCGCCTCGATGGCCGGCCGTGTCTTCGGGTCGGCTCCCGCGAACTGCCGGAACCAACCGTTGATCCGCTCGGTGCCGCCCGGGACGTCGCGGGACCACGGCTCACGGTGGACGGACGAGCCGCTCCCGGCCTGGTAGAAGCTGCCCGGCTTCGACAACTGCATGCCCGAGCCTTCGGCCGAGAGAGCCTCGCGGTGGACGTAGTTGCCGAACATGTCGTCGAGGTCCCGGAACGGCAGGCCCCACTCGCGGCCGGCCGAGCGGATCGCGTCGTTCCTCGCCCCGATCTTGCCGGCCAGGCCCTGGACCTGGGAGAGCATCGCCGGGCTGTAGTTCGACATCGTCGGCACGCCCTCGGCCAGCGCCCTGGTCGCGCCGTGGATCTGCGTCTCCAGCGTGGGGTCCGCGCTGACGAGTGGGTCGAGGGCCTGGAGCACGTCGGCCTGGTGGCCCCGGGCCGCCCGCTGCTCGGCGATCAAGGTCGGGTCGCCGTACTTCGCCCAGCTCCGTTGCGTCACCTCGTACGGCGTGCCGCCCACGCTCTTGTCGAACAGGGCCCCGATCGAGCGGCCGACCGGGTTGGAGAACCTCGCCCAGTCGGCGAGCTTGTCCACCTTCACCGCCGCGTTCGCTGCTGCGCTCCCGGTGCCGAGCACGACGGAGGGAGACTGGAACGGCAGGCCGATGCCGACCGTGCCCGAGTAGCCCCTTCGGATCATGTCGGCCCGGCTCAACCCCTGTAGCGCGCCGGCCTTCTTCGCTCCCTGGCCGGCCGCTGTCAGGGCGTGCTTGGCCCCGAACGTGGCGTAGCTCAGCGGGTCGGTCGCCATGTCGGCGGCGAGCCCGACGCCCCACGAACCCCACCCCTTGTCGCCCTTCCGCGTCAAGCCGATCTGGTCGGTCAGGTCGCGGCCGGTCGTGTGATCGACGTCGGTCGTGATCCCGAGCGAGTCGCTGAACGGGATCAGGTTCTTGAGGGCGGACATCCCCTTGCCGGCCAGCACGCCGCGAACGGCTTGTCCCGGCTTGTCGAGCGTCCCGCCAATGTATGACAGGCCCGAGAGCCCCACGCCGAGCGCCTGCCTGGAGAGGAACTGTTCCTCGTCAGGGGACAGCAGCTTGCGCCACTCGGCCCGCTGGCTGGGCTTCCGCCCGCCGAGCCCGAGGTTGATGTCGAGGTCGCCGGGCCTGATTGGATTCAGATTGCCGAGGCCGAGGTCAAGGCCGCTCATTGATCACCCCTGACGTTCGCCCAGCGACGATGGAAGAGGGCTGTATCGACAAGGACCCTGAGCACGCGAAAGCTGAGATAGAACAAGATCGGGTTCGAGAACGCCGTGACCGTTTTCTCGACGACGATGCAGAGCATGGTCGGCCCTTAAAGACAAAGGGACGAGCGTCGCGTGATGCGACAGTCACCCCAAAGTAGAGCCAACGGGACGCGCGAATCCCGATCAGTTCGTGATCCCCTGGACATGCAGCACGAACAGGACGTGCGCAAGCATGCCGCGCAGCTCATCGCAGTACGCGAGAAGCTCCGCAACGGTTGGCATGCGCCCGTCGGCCACTGTCGTCGTCGCGTACGTGGGGTTCCGCTAGCAGGGAGCAGAATCCTGCCGACTGGCGTCCAGTTTCCTGGACAGCGGAGCGTCGCGAGGCCGTCTCACCAATCCCCTGCGTGCGGGTCATTGGTGAGACTTTGATTTCGAGACGAGTTCACGAGACGGGAATCAGCCCGACAGGGCGGCCGTCGCGTCGGTGGCTGGCGAGTCTCATCAAATGGCCGGTTTCGAGGCTTGTCTTTCGGGTCACATTCTCGAATGTCACCCATTGACGAGCAGACGATTCCTGTTTACCCTAGCAGATGAAGTGGCCCGCTTAAGACAGGCGGTCCAACGCGGTCATGTAGGCCCCGCCATGCGAGAAATCGCGTGGACGGGGTTTTTTCATGCGCCATCTGGCAGAACGTAGCCGTTCACACCCCGATCGACACTTGTGAAACGCTCGTTTTCCAGGGGTCCGGAAACATGAGGGCTTCTCCATGTGACATCGAGTGCTGCGTATCCTCGTTCCCGGGGCTCTCTCCGGGTCATCCGACGCCCGCCACTGCCATTCTGGACCGTTTTTCGAGCGATTCCGTCCTTCAAAAGTTGCCAATTGCTAGGCCGCAACCTGGGACAAATGTCGATCGGGGTGTGAACGGCTACGGCAGAACAAGGGGCAATAACTGGCAGCAGAATACGAGTCCCTGGAGGAGGTTAGTGCTATGGTGACCAAGAGCGGATTTGCGGCCGGGTTCGTCGCGCTGGTTCTCATGCAGACCACGGCGCTGGCGGGTCACAATCGCGGGGAGCGGGAGGCCGATATCCGTGCGAAGTTCGACCACGCTACATCCGGGTGGGTCGTCTTCGACGGGGAATTCAACGCGCTTGAAGTTGCCGCAATGGGTCTCGAGACCTATTTCACGGGGGGCGAGATCACTCAGGCCATCCTTGCGGAATGTGCCGCGAAGATGGGACGCGATGTCGCCAAGGAGTTCGCGGAACACGGGTTCGACCCGAGCAAAGACAAGCTTTACTCGGGGCTCATGGTCTTCAACAACTGGCAGGACACTTTCTTGGGAAGGGCCCCTCTGCCGAACAAGTTCGTCCCATACGTCGCGTGTAAGCGCAGCGGAAGCCCTCCGCCCAAAGCAACAATCGGCAACCTCCTGTGGACCCACCACATGGGGTGGCGGACCGGCGCGCCGACCTTTGAGACCGAACA